>NZ_PCYY01000019.1:0-38433 GCF_002553955.1 Lactobacillus sp. UMNPBX12 | reverse complement strand
GGCCCTATCCATCCCCGCATTAAAATACGGGGATTTTCGGGCGTTTTTCATTAAAACTTTTCTACTAGCGTTCTTAATGAAAAATAGCGCATTACCCATATTCACATAATTATGGAAGAAGACTAATGACTTAATACAAACCAAAGGCAATGGTTAATGAATTATTTATTTTTTCTTAGATCTTTAACACCTGTAATAGCTTCCATGCCTTCACCCATTGCTTACCAAATTTTCGAAGCTTCTTGTGCGTCCATAATATCTGAACTATTTAAATCAATCATTAAAAAGTACCTCCAAAACTTTTTACTAAAAATTACAATTATTCATGCAGCGTTTTCTACCACAATCAATCTTTTCCGTGTTTTCTTTGCCCAAAATACTTTTTAATTTGTTCAAGGTCCTCTGTGGTGGCTTCTTTCAAAATAAAATTTTTAGTAACCGATTTAAATACTGTTTTCGAGTTTTGTTTTTGGTATCCCACTTTTTAGTCGTCTTTTTTTGTGCTTCACTAACTGTCATTTTACTTCACTAACCCTATAATAAAAAATTACTACTGCAACAATAAATATTCCAAGAGCAGCTCTGTTGATTATTTTAGTTGTCTTTACATATTTTCTTTCATTTTTCCTGCCAACTATTAAAAATTTCTTTTTGCTTTTTAGAAGCCTGAGATTTTAAAATTTTTCCTTGTGGTCTCGTATAATTACATTCATGATTTCTTCAGGAATCCCAATATAGCAATACCTCCACATACGTGGAGAATACATATTGATGTTTTTGTAGGAGCTACTAGAGATAGGATCACCTCCACATACGTGGAGAATACTGGGTGTAACTGCTTCACTATGTTTTGTGATGGGGATCACCTCCACACACGTGGAGAATAAAACAATCAGTAATTAGCCAGCTTGATGATATTAGGATCACCTCCACACACGTGGAGAATACCCTTTCTTCTCCAAAGACAAAGAACTCAAAGCGGGATCACCTCCACACACGTGGAGAATACTGTTCTTGATGCTACCAGGTATAGTCACATCAGGATCACCTCCACACACGTGGAGAATACCCTTGTGGATCTTGTTGTACATTTTCCAAATCGGGATCACCTCCACACACGTGGAGAATACATATCCGTGTTAATTGTATCATAAACTACATTGGGATCACCTCCACACACGTGGAGAATACTAGTGGAGGACAAGGCAAACGGACCAGCAATCAGGATCACCTCCACACACGTGGAGAATACTGAAGTCGTCACCAGAAGCAACACTAGCTTGTAAGGATCACCTCCACACACGTGGAGAATACCTTCTGCCAGCAGCTCGTCCCACCAAGGAGCAGGGATCACCTCCACACACGTGGAGAATACTGTCAAACAGCTACAAAAACTTGAGGGATAATAGGATCACCTCCACACACGTGGAGAATACCACAAAATGATGTAATTCAAGTTAATAACTATAGGATCACCTCCACACACGTGGAGAATACGATAAGGATATTGGTAAGGAACATAAGACCAAGGGATCACCTCCACACACGTGGAGAATACTTAAAGACCAGAGACCCGTGTCGATCTTATTAGGGATCACCTCCACACACGTGGAGAATACTACTTTAGAATTAAAACAGTATCGCAAATTTAGGGATCACCTCCACACACGTGGAGAATACTATATCAATATGGTATTTGGGGTAAGACAAATAGGATCACCTCCACACACGTGGAGAATACAAGGTGGTGATTGGATGGACAAGGAACACATTGGGATCACCTCCACACACGTGGAGAATACTGACCAATTTCTTCTTTGAGTTGACCACTATCTAGGATCACCTCCACACACGTGGAGAATACAGCCCATAAACCAGGTGTTATCAGATCAGGCAGGGATCACCTCCACACACGTGGAGAATACGATTGTTCATAATTTCTCCTTTTTTTGTAATAAGGATCACCTCCACACACGTGGAGAATACTGTACATAATTTGTCCAGTCTGGATTATATGAAGGATCACCTCCACACACGTGGAGAATACTCTGAATCATCCCTACCATGGGAAGAAATCAAGGGATCACCTCCACACACGTGGAGAATACCAAATTCAACTGGTGCTTTCCAGTGTTCACTCAGGATCACCTCCACACACGTGGAGAATACCCTTGGTTTGATCAAATTATTGCGGTTCCAGAAGGATCACCTCCACACACGTGGAGAATACAGTAAACAAATCCCAATATAACAACAATCACAAAACAATAGATCCCAAAATTTCATCACTTTGTCAATTACTATTGTATCTATTTCTGTCTCATTAGTCATCCAACGAATAGAATTTTCTTGTCTCCCTAAACATACAAAAAAGACGTCATCTTTCGACAACGCTTATACAACAGTAATTCAACTAAAGTTCTTTTTTGTCATAGCCTATTCGCTTTAAAAAGTTAGGGTCAGAACGCCAGTTATGTTGGACCTTAACCCAGAGACGCAAGTTGACCTTTTCACCAAGCAATCTTTCAATCTCTTGACGTGAATTAATCCCAATCTGCTTGAGCATCTTACCGCCCTTACCAATAATAATGCCTTTTTGACCGTCTTTCTCAACATAGATAGTCGCTTCAATCAAGAGCTTGCCATTTTGATGAGTATTCATATGATCAACTGCGACAGCAGTAGCATGTGGTACTTCTTGTGAAGTCAGTCGCAGAATTTGTTCACGAATTAACTCGGCTACCACAAAATATTCAGGCCGATCTGTGATCTGATCAGCACCATAATATTGTGGGCCTACTGGCAAATATTCCTTAATCGTTTTAAGCAAATCTTCAATCCCAATTCCTTGAGTAGCAGAAATCGGTAGTATTTCTTTAAAGCCCTCAAGTTTGTGATATGAATCCATAATTGGCAAAAGCTTATTAGGATGAATTTCATCAACTTTATTAATTACTAAAAGAACAGGAACTTTTACTTCTTTTAACAAGTTGGCAATGTATTGATCGCCCTTACCCATTTCCTCAGGTTCAACCATGAATAAAACTAAATCAACGTCATTCAAACTAGATACACTAGCCTTATCCATATAGTCGTCAAGTTTTGAATGAGGCTTAAAAATACCTGGCGTATCTACAAAAACAACTTGCATTTCATCTGAAGTATAAATACCCGAAATGCGATTACGAGTCGTTTGTGGTTTATTAGACGTAATGGCAACTTTTTGACCAACTAAATAGTTCATTAAAGTTGATTTTCCAACATTGGGACGACCAACTAAAGCAACAAAGCCAGACTTAAACTCTTTTTCTTCCATTATTTACCTCTGCCTTCATCTAATTGATCAGGATACAATGGCAAACCATAATCTTCTAACACTTTTCCTTGAATACCAAACATTTCTTTGGCCTCATCCGGCTTAATGTGGTCGTAGCCGTTTAAATGTAAAAAGCCATGGACTATTGTATATCCAAATTCTCGATCAAAACCTGTACCATACTCTTTACTGTGACGCTTAATCACACTAGGACACATAAATAGATCACCGATATCCTCTTGAAAGTCTGGATCATCTGCAAATGCTGCAAGATCAATTGAATCCTCACCATCTTCAATTGCAAAGGAAATTACATCAGTAGGACGGTCTTTGTCACGATACTTTAAATTAATTTCATGACTACGATCTTCGTCAACAAAGTTAATACTCATCTCTAAGTTGTTATCTTTGCCAATTTCCTTCTTAGCTAGCAGCAAAAGTTTCATAATCCAGTCTTGCCAGTTACGCTTTTCATCATCTAAAAAGCCAACTTCATCATTATAAGTAATATCAATTGGATCCATTTTTAGTGTTTAATGTCCTCTTTTTCATAAGCAGTAATAATTTTCGCAACTACAGGGTGACGAACAACATCATTAGCAGAAAAGTTGATAAATTTAATTTGGTCGATATTCTTCAAGATATGTCTAGCATCAATTAACCCGCTATGCTGTCGACCAGGTAAATCGACCTGTGTCATATCACCGTTTACGACCATCTTAGAATTAAATCCAAGTCTAGTTAAAAACATCTTCATCTGGGCATCTGTAGTGTTCTGGGCTTCATCAAGAATTACAAAAGCGTCATCTAAAGTTCGTCCACGCATATAAGCAAGTGGAGCAACTTCAATTACGCCTCGTTCCATCAAACGGTCAGTCGTATTAGTCCCAAGAATAGCATACAAGGAGTCATAAATTGGTCTCAAATATGGATCAACTTTTTCTTTCAAGTCACCAGGTAAAAATCCAAGTGATTCACCAGCTTCAACAGCTGGCCTAGTCAAAATGATTCGAGAAACTTCTCCCTTCTTAAAGGCGGCAATTGCACAAACTACGGCTAAGAATGTTTTCCCCGTTCCAGCTGGTCCTATTCCAAAGACAACATCAGATTTATCAATAGCTTCGACATAACGCTTTTGTCCCATATTCTTGACTCTGATAGGTCTACCTTTAGCATCCCTAATCAAAACCTTTTTATATAGGTCTGCAAAGTACTCTGTGGTACCCTTGTCAGCCATCTTCATCGCACTTACTGTGTCGGGCGCACCGATGTTAACACCAGTATTCACAACACTATCGAGTGCCTTTAGAACAGCAACTACCTTCTTGATCTTCTCTTCATCGTCTCCTGCAATGACAATCTCATTACCGACATCTGACACAGAAAGATCATAACCTTCAGAAAGAAGCTTTAAATTTCCATCATTAACTCCAACTAGTTTTTGAATATTTTCTGGTCTTTGAGGTGTAAAAGTTGTTTGAGCCAAATAGACCCGCTCCTTCTTGTTACTACTAATTTAGCTGATCACGAACTGCTTGCGAAGCAGCCTTGCCATCGGCACGTCCCTTAATCTTTGGCATTAAAGCTTTCATTACCTTACCAAAGTCAGACTTACCTTTAGCACCAACTTCATCAATTGTTTCCTTAACAGCTGCTCTAAGTTCATCCTGATTCATTTGCTTAGGCATGTACTTTTCTACAACTGCTAATTCTTTTTTGGTTTCTTCAGCTAAATCATCACGATTAGCCTTAATAAATTCGTCAATCGATTCTTCTCTTTGCTTCTTTTCACGATTAAGAACAGTTAATTCTTCATCTGGAGTTAAATCGTGTCCTGCTTTAATTTTTTCATTCATTAAGGCCGATTTGATCATCCGGACAGTATTAAGAGTTGTCTTGTCGTGATTCTTCATAGCTGATTTCATATCAGCCATGATTTGATCTGACAAACTCATCTAATATCCTTCTTTCTATTAAAAACCCAATAGTATTATAACAAACTATGTTCTTAACTAAAATAAAACTAACAAATATTTACTTAACATAATCAAAATTATGCTTCAAGAAGTCAAAAAGAAAAGCTACCCAAAAACAGGTAGCTTTCTCAGTAGTTTATTAATAATGTCTACGCTTACGTGCAGCTTCAGACTTCAACTTTCTACGAACACTAGGTTTTTCGTAGAATTCGCGCTTGCGGTATTCTTGTAAGGTACCACTTCTTGAAACGGAACGCTTGAAACGACGAAGAGCATCATCAATAGACTCGTTTTCGTGAACGATTGTCTTAGCCATGTGTGATCCCTCCTTCCATTTCTTGGCGTTACGCCATACATTTACTTAAATTATACCAAACTAATCTTTAGGGTCAATACAATTCAAAAACTTTTTGATAAATTTTTAAGTTAAATAAACCGACTACTTTACCTTAATAAAAGAGCTGAGTTTTTATTGTTAATCCGCTTTCATTAATAGTATAATTATTTTCAGAAAGATATTTAATAATACACGAGGAGCTTAATATGGTAGAAACAAAAGACCAAAATGAATTAAACATTATTATTATTTCTGATGCGGCTGGTGACACTGCTTTTAGTAACGCCACAGCTGCAGCTGCAGAATTTCCTAACTGCAATATCAACTATCGTCGTTACCCCTTTATCACTAACCAAAAGAAGTTGGACGAAGTTTTAACAGAAATTGAAAAATATCCAAACTTGGTAATTATCTATAGTTTGGTTAAAGATGAAATGCAAATGCCAGTTATCAAATTTGCCCGTGAGCATAATGTTGAATGTGTTGACATCTTTTCACCTGTAGTTGAAGCAATTCAACAAACTACTCATATGACACCAGATCAAAAAATTGGTGCACAGCATAGCTTAAATCAAAAGTACTTTGATAGAATTTCTGCAATGGAATTCGCTGTAATGTATGATGATGGTAAAGATCCGAAAGGTTTCTTGGAAGCTGACGTTGTTTTACTTGGGGTATCAAGAACTTCTAAGACTCCACTATCTTTGTTCTTGGCCAATAAGAACTTAAAGGTAGCTAATTTACCACTTGTTCCTGAAACTCACATTCCAAAAGAAATCTATGAAATTGATCCTAAGAAAATTATTGGCTTGACTAACGATCCATCTGTATTGAACGAAATCAGACGTCAAAGAATGATCGCTTATGGTTTGAATCCTGATACTACTTATTCTAATATGGATTCAATCAACAAGGAGCTTGAATCAGCACAAGCACTTTATAAAAAATTAGGTTGCTATGTAATTAATGTTGCTCACCGCTCCATTGAAGAAACTGCCGCACTTATTTTGGAGCACTTGGGCATTGATGATTACGCTAAGTAATAATAGATACTTTCAATAGGCATAATTAAAACGGTACTAGCCATTAAGGTTAGCACCGTTTTTTCACTTTGTAATGATTATTTTATCTTATAATTATCATTTTTAATTAGCTTTTTCAATAATTCCATTGTGGCCACAGCATCATCTAACGAATTATGTGGATTTGAATTTTTAATATTGTAATTTTCTAGCACAGTACTCAAATGATAATTATCTAAAAAGACATTTTTCTTTTTAACTGCAGAAAGCAAATCAACACATTCATTCAATAACGAATAATGACAATACTTTTTGAAATCTCTATTCAAGAAATTAATATCGAATGGTAAGTTATAACCAACAACAATCCTATCGGCTAAGAACTTTCTCAAATCTAGCAAAGCAGTTTTGATATCGATTCCTTTATTAGCTAATACTCCCTTATTTAACTGGGTTATTTTTTCTATATTAACAGGCACTTCAGTATCAACTTTGATTAATCGATAAAATTTCTCACAATCATTATTTTCAAGATATTTTATAGCACCAATTGATATAATCTTATCTTTTTCAAGATTAAGTCCTGTTGTTTCTATATCAAGAACCGCTAGTGAAGTTAAACTATCTGCTTTATCCTGGACTTGGGATCGAAAAGTATTTACTTTATGATGCTGTGCTGCTTTACTAAACCCTAATTTCTTTTTGCTAGATAACTTATTTTGACTATTTAAATGCACCATCAGCGGTATGCCATCAAAATCAGCCACCATTTTATCTTGACGCGTAGTTTTAAAGTCGAAGCCTAATTCATTATTAGTACTATATATTAGCGTTGCTTCACCCTGTCCAATATTAGATATGATTCTTTGCCATATAAGATCACGAATACGTGCACTAAAGTTTCCAACATAAACGCCCGTTTGAACTTCTTGACACCATTTAGTTAGGTCTCCACGTAAAGATTGTGGAGTTTTGCTTAAAGTAATCACAATCATGACTGTGCCTCATGATACTGAACGCCAAATTTCTGTAGGCCTTCACGATTATCCCACAAACTCATTATTACTTGAGGAGATTCAATATCGGCAGTACTATCTTTTAATAAAAGACTTTTCAAATCTTTTACCATTTTAGCCAATAGTTTACCTTTCTTAAACTCATCTCTCATTGCAATCCGAGTATGTGTGGCAATATCTTGATTTCCATATTTAGCAGTCATTTTAAAAGCAATTGGAATTGAATACTTAGCCTTGTATAGATCTGCAAAATCATAAACAAAGGCTAAGTCATGACCTGTATGAATGAATCCTAAACCTGGTGAAGCACCTAAAGCTACGATAACACTATAACTTAAGCCATACAAAGCCTGGTGTGCTGCTGTCAATGCCTTATTGATAGGAGTTCCATCCTCAAAATTATCAACTTTATATTCTCTCTTATTCCAGCTAACACCAGTTAATTTAGATTGTTCACGATATATCCGCCTAACTCGAGAACCTTCTTTACCACGCAATTCTTCCATCGTTAAATTAGAAAAATCTTCATTTGGGAAGCGCATCTCATACATCTGTCGAGCTGTAGCCAATCTACTTCTTCGATTAGATACTAACTTAGCTTGTGCTTCTAATAATCTGGAAGAATGATTCAGCGATCTACCATGTGCATATTGACGTACACCACATTCTCCAACCCAAACAACAGCTAAACTGGAATCTCCCATTAGTTCCATCGCCCGATGTGTAACATCAACTCCTGGTCCCAGTAAAAGCACACTTACTAAAGCAACCGGAATATTAATAATTCCACGGTAATCAACTACTTGAATTGCACTATCTTGTCTATTTATTCTGGCATGTTCTACATATATAAAACTTATTCTATCCGAAACTCGTCCTAATTCCTGACGTTCTGGTTTCTTAGCACCATAATTATTTTTCATTATATTATTCCATTGGAATTACAGTGAGTAGTCCCATCCCAAAAGCTTTTTCACGCCCTATACCAGTTACCATTGCCTGCTTAAATTGTTGCAAATCCTTAATCTCTAATAAGCCTTCAAAAGTAACACGACTTAATTTTACTATTTTATTGCCCTTGCGGCGTAATCGTGGCCAATCTCTTGACGTAATATTCATTTCATATGTTTCTTCGTCATCTTCTGATTTAACTAAATCAAAACCATATTTTTCTGATCGATCTAATAACCACTTAGTTTGCTGCAAAACAGTAATATGCGGTACTACTTTTGATTTACCGGTTTTTGCATCTGTAATTCTATATGAAGGATTAGCCGTTAGTTTAAAGCGATATTTTTTTCCTTGATTTAAACTACTTAAAAAATGATCATAGTCTTTCGTCTCTGCCGTATTGGCAACACCATATCTTTCAAGCTTATCTAATTTTGGCTTTTCTTCACTTAAAACAAGTAAATACTTTTTACCATTTAATTCATCAATTCTCCATAAATGGCGTAATCTTACTTTTTTCTTTAATTCATCTGGAAAGCAATTTTCAACCCAATTATGATATGCACCTAAATGATACAAATCCCTAATTTTTTGTCGGTTGTTAGTATCAATTTCAACTCTCGAAATATACATTCTACCCTCCTACACAAATGACCAAAAATCCCAATTAGTATTATCTGCTGTCTGATTATTTTCTGAATTTTTAAGTTTAACTGCTTTTTTGATTACGATAGGACGATATTGATAATATCTATCTTTTTGATCAAAAGAGCCCACTTTATCTTTTTTCATTAAGGGGGTACTTTCAGAATCTAAACTAGCATCAGCAATTATTCTAGTTAGAAATTGTGACGTCTTAAAGCTCCTCTTATACCAATCTGAAGCTTGCCAAGGCAAATCTTCTAGTACTTGTAAGGGATTTCTTCCATTAAAAATATCAATTTTAAGTGGACCAGCTGGCGGATTAGACCGTCTTCCTAAATAAAGCTGAAATTTTGGATGTTCAAGTGCTTCTTTGATGTTTTCGATCAATTGATCATCATCGCTGCCAATTGCTACCATGAAAACTCCATCTTGAATAAAATCACGATACGTTAACTTTCGAGCAGTCTTGCTTGCACTCTTTCTGTATTCCACTGTTTGAAACTCTGTCAACATTTTGCCTGATTGCTCAATTCGAACAGCAAATAATAAATTATTTAGCTCCAAAATTTTTTCATTATCTTCTCTTGAGTAGCCCAATGCAGCTGCAATCATACCTACAATAGCGCTTTTGGTTGGATAACTATCACTAGTTCTTTGATTAAAAGATGCAGAATTACCATAAGACTGAAGTGGCGCAGTCAATCTAATCGTTGCTGTCTTCATTTTCTAACTCCTGTTTTACGAATTCAGCAGTTTGATTAATTAAATCATCAATATTTTCAGCCTGATTGTCGACTATATTCTCACTATTCGTCAATTCGACATTAAACACAGGCTTATCTACAAATTTTAAGGAATTTTTATATTCATCCTCTAATCGATCGATAGATTTATCAACGTAGCCACCTTCAGATCTAACTGGTGTTTCAAATGCAGATACTAGGTTAACGGGTGTATCAGTACGAACATTAATCATAACGTATTGAGGGAGTGTTTTATTAGCAAAAGTATTTTCCTTACCAGTCGGCATTGTCAAAACAAATTCTTTGATAAAGAGCTTAATTCCTTCAATAGTCAAAGCTTTATTACCAAGATTGTGCAATAAATCAAGAATGTTAACATTGGCATATCTGTATAAAGTAGATGAATTATATTCAATCGTACCAAGCATTGCAGAACCTGTTTGGCTTTTCGCATTTGCATCATCAACTGCAGTGTAATAATCAAATTCTGGAGTAACTTCATGAGTGGAAATTGCATGAGCCACTTGACTAGAAGCATCCACATTCAATTCTGGATTATCTGCCACCATTCTTCCAAATAAAGCTAAATCTAGAGATTGATCTTCCATCAAATTTTTCTTAATTTCTTTAGCTGTATCTTTATCTATTTGATCAACAGACAAAGCAAGTTTAGCGATCTTTTCGAGTTGCCCTTCACTTACTAGTAGTAGTGCTCCAGTTAACATTTCGCCCGTTTTCTTGTCCTTTTTTAATTTGATTCCAGCTACTTTAAAGACTTCTTCAACTTTCTTTAAAGCATCTTCTTCACTTAAATTTGAATCTAGTTCTTGTAACTTATTCGCCAAAAGACTAGCTGTTTTCAAAGTTCTATAGCTCTTAAGCCATTCTTCATTTTCTGAGTCTTGTTTAAAGGCTAAACGCATTGCTCTCTTCCAGCTTTGTGAAGAAACTCTTGACCGAGTCACGCCACCATAAATAGCTGTTTTAGGTGAACCAGTGTCATCTCTATTGATATTTGATGATGGTACAGTTTGCAATACATTAATGTCCATATAAAGATTCTTATTCATTTTGATTTTCTCCTTGCTTTTTGTTCACTAATCGTTGTCTGATGCCAGCTTATAAACGTTCCAGTAGTAATCTTTTCCCCACTTCAAGGCAACGAATCTTGCATTTTTCGTACTCCACTGAAAGTTATACAAGTCTTCCGCCAATTGAGCAAAGTCAATCTTTTCACCCATTTTCTTTCCTTTAAGAATACTTACTAGATGATTAATTGAATTGGTGGCACTGCTGATATTTGTAGTTGCTAATAAAGCTGTTACTCGCCTATCTAAAGCCTTCTTTTCGTTAGAGTCGTTTATTTTCATTTTCCTCAGTGCAGTAAAAAGAGATACACCATTTTCTCCAGATTCTTCCTTATCTTTTGATCTAGGAATTTGACCAAAGACAAATGAATCATTCCCTTGTTGAAATGCAGCATAACAGTGAAGAGCAGTATAAACTGCTGTTTCAAGCTTTGTAGGCTTTCCATTTGTACTTAATTTAGGCACGACTGAAAAAATTAAAGGCCAGATTTTTTCAGCGCCTTTATCGGTGATAGCTGTTGTCCTTCTAAGTTCAGCCAAAGCACCTTTATCAGGAGTTCCATCACCATACAGCTGATTAATTATTCGTGCCGTAGCAGTATAAGCATCACTCATCTTTTTCTCCTTATTTTAATCCGAGACAAACATAGACGTTTCTGCGTAGTTTATTATAAATTGTAAAAATATTGTCTTCCTTCCCGCCAATGATTTCATCAGCAGTTGCATTGATAAAAATATTTTTAGCTTGCGTTGCAACAAGACGATTTAAAGTTTCACGCCATTCTTTAATTTTGACATTACGGTCTTGATTTATATCTAATCCAGAAAGCCAAGTGTAAAATGGCTGATTCAGTTCGTCATAAAGTTGCGCTACCTTTCGACTTGCCCAATCATCATTACTTTTTTTCTTCTCGCTATGGGTTTGAATGTTCGATATATCTTTTGCAAACCAATAGAAATAAGCCACAACCTTTTGTGCTAATAATACTTCTTCTTCAATCTTATCTTGCCACCGATTTTCAAACATAGGCTCATCATCAAAAAGGATCCCTGCCTTAGCTTGCATATTATCCGTGATTTCCGCATAAGGTGATTGAGATGTAGCATTTCCATCACTTATCATAGCTACTGTAACTATATTGATGTTAGTATGCTTGGAAATTTGATTATGCATTTTCAATTCCTGAATCCAACCAATAACTCCTGGAATTCTGTGATTATTTTTATCTTTTTTTTCGTTGTTATTATCTTCTTTAGTCCTTATATACTGACCAAAATTACGCCACATAGCGACATTTATATTATTTTTATTCTTGGCAGCTGGATATACAACACCATCTTTATTTTTACGCCAAGTCGTCATTGGCTCTAGGAATTGTTTTTCACTATCTAACTTAGGCAGTCCTGCGCTAAATATAACTGGCTGACCATTTTGCCAATCAATATGAATCATTCTAGACCAGACAGTATATAATTCAGACAAATTGTCAGGATACACTCCATTCAATCTTTGTTGAAGATAATCATTAATATCATCGTATTCCCACACTGGTCTTTGTGAGTTTAGCCAGTTTGTTCCATCTGCAGAATCATTGGTAACTAAGCTTAGATTTAACATCAACGTGTCAAATAAAGTTTTACCTTTAATATAAACAGGATTAATTGAATACAACCAACCAGGAGAAACAGAGAACTTATCCTTTGACTTAACTTTGGTCTTATCAGTAACACCTGTGAAGTTTTGGTAAGTAATTAACCAGCGAACTAATTCCGCATTATTAACACTATCTTTTTCAATACCTGATTTAGGTGAAAACAGTGCCGGGCTGTTATTGCTTTCAGAAATAAGTCGATTAATTTGTTTAACTGATACTGTTCCTGCACCTTTAGCTACCTTTTTATTTTCCGGCACATTTTGGTCATAGACTTGGCGATTAACTTGATAAAAAGGATCATTACCAAATAAATCAAATTT
Source organism: Lactobacillus sp. UMNPBX12 (assembly GCF_002553955.1). Classification (NCBI taxonomy): domain Bacteria; kingdom Bacillati; phylum Bacillota; class Bacilli; order Lactobacillales; family Lactobacillaceae; genus Lactobacillus; species Lactobacillus sp. UMNPBX12. The sequence goes on along the minus strand of NZ_PCYY01000019.1, from coordinate 25,364 downwards.
AGCCTGATAAAGATTTAGATAATCAAATAATTTTTTTGAAAAAGCTTTTTGATCATATAGACTTCTCCAAGTGTTTTCCAGTTTATCAAAATCCTTACCATCATTATCTGTCCGAATTACTCGCCATTTGTCATCTAAATTTAACCATGAATATGGCGTATCATCTGCATCGAATCTAGTATAAACTGACAGTAAAATAGCCAACAATAATCTGAGAATCGCTAAGTCTTGTGATTTCATATCACCAGCAAGCTGAAGATACTCTTCAGAATTACTAAAAAGTTCATTCAAAGAGACCTCACTTTCGGTATAATCCTTTTTCAGGACTTTAATCCAAGGATCAGTAACCAGATTGAAGCTTAAATCATTATTCATATATCACCGTTTCTTTCCTCATTAAATAAATATTTAACATTCATATTTATATTAAAGCTTATTTATTTTATTTACAATACTTTTTCAATAAAATAAAAAGCGGTTTCATATACTGAAACCGCTAAACCCCACTTTGATGGGGATTACTTCAATAAATAAATAATTAACAGGATCACCCTCACCTAAGTGAGGAATACACTTAATACAGTTTACTATTTTTCGTACGATAACCCCAAGTCAGATGAATACTTAATTTTATATCCATTAAATTCTGTCTCATTATTGGCATCAAGAATTAAAGCTACCGAGCCCTTTAACCAGGAACTGTTCTGCCATTCAGGAAAATTACTAATAGTATCTCGTTCCAAATTTCGTATAGATTGGTTTATATCCATCGTTAATGCATGGGGCAGCCTAATCAACTGCTGAGCAACAACGCTATCAGGAACTTCTTCATCCACTTTTCGCCCATCCATTAAATAAAATCCATCGGCATCTTTTTTTAGCAAAAGAACCTCGATTGTTTCATTCGTATCTCTGACAGCAGCCTCTGCTTTAACATCATTTAGATCAGTGTCACTATCATTATCAAGCCAACCGTGTAAAGTTTTTTCAACTCTTGGGGCTCTAATTTGATACCCTTTCGATTTTTGTTCTGCCTTTTCTTGATCAATGTTGAATTTCTTAACTTCCGCTTCCTGAAGATCTTGTACTTCATTATCAGTATCCGCTGAATATACCTTTTGAACCAAATTAGAAATATCACTAGGTAATTTGATCTTGTCTTTTAAGAAATGATCCGTCTTAATTAAAAGATATTTCTCATATATTGCTTGATTTGCATCCCCATAGTCCCCATTAGAATTAATACCCATAATGAATAGTTGAGGCTCAATTAATTTGTCTGGGCGCTTAACTTGATGACGATGCAAACGACCCGCTCTTTGTAAAATCAAGTCTATTGGTGCAATATCCGTATACATAACATCAAAATCGATATCCAAAGATTGTTCGAGCACTTGCGTGCCAATTACTATCATTTTCTTTGGACGTTTTTGGTGATTTCCAATTGACTTTTCCAATTTGGACTCTAAATTACTACGATCATTAGCCAAAAATGCGGAATGAAGCACCAAAATTTGCGTATCTTCAGAGCACTCTTTTTCAGCAATTTTTGCCAATTCTTGTGCTCGCTTTACCGTATTAACTATGACACCTGCGACACCGCCATCTTCAATTTGATCATTAATCTTTTCAATTAAATCGTAATTTTCAATGCTTAAGCGAGTAACTTTAACTGTAGTATCATCAGCTTGAGTAGAAAAATCTGACTTTTGTTTTAAAATTTTGCCATCCAAAATACTTAACAAGGGATATGCTTGACAAGTTTGCCAATTAGTATTTTGAGCTTTAAATTTTTCACTGCCATATTTTCCTCTACAATATGCTGTAAGAAGTTCATTTCTTTTATCAACTGGAAGCGTAGCCGACAAAGCAACAACTGGTACATGATATGCCCCCAACCACTCTATTGCCTTTTCAAGATAGGAACTCATATATACGTCATAAGCATGAACCTCGTCAATTACAACTATTTTTCCGCTTAGCCCTAAATGTCTTAAGGCCAGATGCTTTTGCTTCAAGCCCATCAAAAGCAATTGATCAATAGTTCCAATTACAAAGTCAGTTAATATTGACTTTTTACCATTAAACCACTGATTAACAACAACTGCACCTTCATCGGTTTCAATATCATCAGCATCAGGAATATTGTGATATTTTTGATTAAACTGTGCCTTTCCATGCATCAATTTAATAGAGAGGTTTTCGCTCTGTTCTTTGGCAATATTCCCCAACCAGTTATCTACTCTATCAAACATTGCATTTGCAGTAGCCTGGGTTGGCAAGCCAAAAAACAGGCCATTGATACCGGTCTTAGCAGCTAATTGCTCAACAGCGGTTAGAGCTATTTCAGTTTTACCAATACCCATCGGGGCTTCAACGATAATCATGCTAGGATCCACACTATCTCCGATTGCTTGAGACATTTGTTCCTGAACTTGTCTTGGATCAAAATTCCAGCGTTTTTGATATTGCTCTTTAGTATCGACTATCAATTGAGGCGTCCAGGAATCTGTTTTAAGCCAATTTAAAATTCCTTGCTGATATCTTGATGTCATATCAATATCGCTAAAACCTTGATCCATCGAGATTAATGGAAACATGCTAACACGCTTACCATCTTTAATTGTATATTCACTAGATGCCAACCAGTCGGCCATAATGACTAGGCCTTCTAAAATTACTGCTTGTGAGTCAGTAACTGTAGGTATATCTTCTAAATTTTTAAAATTACACAAATCTAAACCATAATTGATGATCTCTTTTTGTACATTTTCCCATTTTTCTCTAGTTGGATTTTCGGCCCAAGAATCTGATTGATAATATTTAGAAGTATCATCCATCAGTTGATCTTCATAGTCAAAATACTTATTTTGTGGTTTACCATGGTGCCCGCCAACTATAGCGCCAATACTTTCATTTAGCCCACTATTTTCTAAGATCACTTCACCAGCCAGAGCGTGGAGCCAGTGTCTAGTATCCATATTTGCCTTTAATTCTTCTAAATTATCAAATCCATTTTGTAATAATCTCTCTAACAGATCCTGGTCTAAATCTTCATTATGGATAAACGATTGCTTAATTTGAAAAGCAGGCGTAGCCTTACCAATATCATGAATGTATCCAATAAATTCAACAAGATTCTGAACTTCATTTGAGTTTTCAAATCCCTGACTCAAAATGCGTCTTTGGCCGTCATTAAGCCAATGATTATATAACCATCCAATAACATTTTTTGTGTCAATTAAGTGAGCAATTAAGGGTAACCATACTTCTTCGCTATCTTCACTAATATTCTTTTTACCCCATAAAGACAAGGTCGTATTTGATAAATTTGTCATGTTTTCCTCAATTTATATTATCTGCTTAATTTAATATTTATAATTACTTTTTATTTTACAGCCTATTTCCATTTATATACATAGAATAATCGATGTCTTTTATTACTTGATCATATTTGTCATAATACCAAATGCTAAAATCTTCCCATTTTCCGCCCTTAGATGAACCATCAAGTGGTGCTGGATTGGTTTGGGAATATAAATAATCTTCATCACTGTCATCAATGACTCTATAAAAAGGTCCTTCTTCAGCTATACATTCATAGATTTTGCCATTTGTTAAGCCAGTTACTACTAAAGTTTCACCTATATATTTTAATTTCATCATTCTTTTCTCTCGTATAATTTACAATCTTTAATTCATACATATTAGAATTCGTATACTTGTTTACTTCATACCAATGAATATCAGAACACAGTTATCACTTTTTTTAATCACCTCCACATGTGTGGAGAATACAATAACTCAAAAATTGCCAAACTTGACGCTCAAAGGATCACCTCCACATGTGTTGTCCGACTCATCCCAATCACACATTGCCTCAAACACTGAGACAGTGCGGTTTGTTGCTGCTTTCTAAGGATTAATTTCTACAGAAATTTGACTAAGATGAGTGCTTGCTTATCATACCCAGTCTCACTATTTTAGCATTTTATTAACTAACGGGAACTCAATGAACGCTACTATGTTATAGCGTACTTGGCGTCTGTCGATGCGCTACAACAATGGTTCAAAAATCGGTGCTATAATTTAGTTATCGAACATCGTGGAGGGAATTTAATGGGAATGTTTAGTTTTGTATCCAAGTGGAATAAAGCTGGTGAGCTCTTTCGCACTCGGCAATTCATCCTTACTTTTGCTAAAGAGGAAGATCTAGTCAAAATTGAAGAAGTCATCAAGAAGCGCCGAGAAGAGTTAGCTAAAAAAGAACCCAATCAATAGTCTCCGTATGGTATAATCTTCGTTGCGAGAAGTTTTATGGGCGGTGGCTGTCTTCTTGAAATGGGGGGTTCCAATGGACTATTCTTTAGAAAGGATTACAGCCCGTGAACGTCTACCAGGCACTCATGCTAATGTTGGCATTCGCAACCTTCATAATTGCTTTGCTGATTTTTATTTTCACGTTCTGTGCATAATAAAAGACCGTCCAATTAACTTTGGCAGGTTGCGGACGATCTTTTATTAGATAACATGTAACCAAGCGACCGCCTTTAAAGCGGCTCGCTTTTTCTATGCACTCATATTTTACCATTAGTGGCCATCTGTAGCAAATCTTCCAAAAGCGCTGTGTATAAGATATTCTGTCGCTTGGGAACTGCTGATGCTAGCCATCCAGTTACAATCAGACTTAAAAAGCAGCGCGTTTTATGCAATGATTGCCTTAAAAGATCGATGGCTCAATCTAAGCTTATTAATAAAGGTTGCTATATCTCTAACACTTCTAAGAGAAAAATACTTTCTGCTCTTACTGAAGATTGCTCAATGACCGGCATCGCTAGTATTGATCGTTTTCACATGGTTCAAATGCTTACTAGATCGTTTAATATTTTTAGAGTTCAAATCATGAAGCAATTTAATAAGAGCAGCCGTGAATATAAGCTCTTAAAGTCTCCTTGGATGCTTTATCTCATGAAGCATGACAAGCTTAATAGGACTACTCCATATTACGATTGGCACTTTAAAGACTATCTAACTCAGGAACATATTGTCTTAGATGGTTTAGATTGTGACCAAACCTTAGAAAATACTTATTGGGTGATGCAAGACTTTATGGTTGTCTTGAAGGAGTTAACCGTAAGATTAAACAAATTGAACGTAATGTTTCTATCTACCTTTATACTTTAGGGTGTTTGACAAAGAGCCGTCGCCCTTAATCACAATTAATTGCTGGTATTTAAACTTCCTGAAAAATTCCGTTATTCTTGATTCTTATCAATGGGGTTGATTGTTAATGGGTATTTCTTATCGAGTTTAGGAGTAACAAATTTAATAGTTAATCCCTTTTTCAACGGTCCCATTAGTATCCAAGCGCCAATCCATAACATCCCCACTATCGATGACCAAATATCACTACCTTGAATTAGTGGAAACATGCATCCCCAAATTAACATAATGATATAACGTGTATATTATCAACTAAGCAATCATTGCCTAATTAAACTAATTTTCGAATAATTCAATTCGACGTAATTGACGTTTCAGTTGACCTTGCTTTTCTAATAAAGCAAATTTACGAGACAGGGTCTCAGGTGTTGTTCCAAGGTATAAGGCTAAGTCCTTCATTTTTAAGGGTAAGGTAAAATTATTTTTACCAATTTCATCTGCATATGTTTGTAAATACTTTAATAATCGGTCTTCAACCTTCGGCAAAGCCAACAAGTGAATTTGTTTTTGCATTTCCGAAACTTTAACAATATTTAGTTCCAATAATCGAATACTTAATTCTGGCTGTTTATGCATCAGCTTCAGTAGATCCTGCCGTTTTAATAAACAAATTTCACTGTGTTCCGTAGCCTCGAGGTAATTATTGATATTTTTTTGACCAAAAAGCCAATCCTCTCCAATATAATCACCCGTATGCAAGATTTGCAAAACATTCTCATAGCCGTTTTCATCTAAGGTGTACTGCTTAGCGTTACCATCAGCGATAATTACTAAATTATCATTTATCGTTGGATCAATTATTACTTCACCCTTTTGATAGTTTTTATGCTGAACTAATTTTTCGATTTGCATCTTCTCATCCTGAGGTAAAGCATTAAATAGTGGTACTAAGTTAACACATAAATCAGCCATTAAATTCATCGTCCTTTAATTAAAAGTCATCATCGTCGTCTTCGACATACAATCCTTCTTTTAGTTCATGACCTAAGAAGTCTTGAGTTACCCGAATTTGCTCCTTAATCCAAGCCATTAAATTAGTTAAATTAGCAGATAATTCTGGCCAACTTTCATTATTAGCTAAAGCAATTGCCTTAGTAATGAAGAGCGTTTGCGTATCAAAATCTTTTACCAAGGCAAATAATTGCTTATCATCTGCTAAATATTTACTACTGCCATCTTCTTCTAGCATAGTATATTCCTTAAATTGAGCTGTAATTGTTGGAATACTTTCACCATTATTAACCAATAAGTGATTCAATTGGTCAAATTCCTGACGTTCATAAGCAATCCAACCAGCAGCTTTTTCGGCTAAAAAAAGACTAGCAGATCCTTTAGCAAATAAGTTAGCTTGGTTAATCTTTAAAGAATGGATTAACAAGTTAGAAATAATGTGACCAGTCATGGCAGCTGCAGTTGGCTGATGGTGATCAAGGTCGCTTTGTTTCAATTCCGCCTGGTATTTTTCTTCTGCATTCATCAGTTAAGCTCCTTTTCCTTAATTCCTTGTACTTCATAACCCATTTTTTCAATAGCTGTCTTGACATCAACAGTTTTAGTCTTATCAGGATCCAGCGTAAATTTTAGCTTTCCTGCATTGAATAAAACTTTGATTTGGTCGGTTCCATCCAAACTACCAACCGCCCTTTCAATTTTGCTCAAGCATGAAGGACAGGTCATGCCAGATAATTTCATCATTACTTTTTTCATGATTAAATTCACCCTTCCTTATTAATTTACATATCTAATGCTACTTTGTTTTGTTGATTATAAACTTGATGATCGTCAATTTTTTTGCTGAAATTTGATTAATCTCATCCCGTTCAAGATAACAATTAAGATACTAAATTCATGAATAAACATCCCACTTGCCATTTCAACATAACCCGCAAACAAACCGATGAACAACAATAAGACTGTCAGTAAAGCCATCACGATATTTTCATTCATGTTCAAAATTGTCTTTTTGGATAAGCCAAGGGCATAAGCTATCTTCCGCAAGTCATTTTTAACTAAAACTATGTCTGAAACTTCAATGGCAACATCCGTCCCACTACCAACGGCAATTGCAACATTAGCATTAGCTAAGGCCGGACTATCATTGATCCCATCACCAATAAAAGCAATATGGTGTCCCTTAGCTCTTTCTTTTTTAACAAAAGCAGCCTTGTCTTGTGGCAACATTTGACCATGAACTTCATCGATTGGCAACTTCGCCGCAATTCGTTCAGCAGTTTCTTGATTGTCCCCAGAAAGCATAACTAACTTTTTAACCCCTAATTCTTTTAAGCGGGTTAAAGCATCATTAGCTTCTGGGCGCAATTGATCTTTAATGCCAAAAACAGCTAATTGACTTTGGTCTTCGTTAGCAAAAGCGACAATTGAAGTACCTAATTGACTCAAATGATTAATTGTCTTATCTAATTTTGCATTGGTACGGGTATTTTCAACGATTAAGTCTTGGTTACCTAAATAATATTTTTGATTATTTAAAGTGGCGATGATTCCCTTACCCTTAACAGTTTCCACTTTAATTGAAGCTGGCTTTTGTTTATTTAATTTGGCAATTGCCTGAGCTAAGGGGTGGTTACTTTGACGCTCAATTTGAGCAGCTAATTTAATAATTTCATCTTTGGGCCCATTTAATACCTCAATTGCACTAACTTCTGGATGTCCAACAGTCAAAGTGCCGGTTTTATCAAAAGCAATTTCATCAATCCGGTGAGTTTGATCCATTACTTGCGACCCTTTAAACATAATGCCATTTTTAGCACCATTACCGATACCAGCAACTGTAGATACTGGCACACCAATAACTAAAGCACCTGGGCAGCCTAGCACCATGACCGTAATAGCTAACTTAAGATCTTTAGTAATTAGGCCCACAGCAATCGCAATTACAAGTACGGCAGGAGTGTAATATTTGGAAAACCGGTTAATTAACTTTTCTGTATGTGACTTTGTATCTTGTGCTTCTTCAACCATTTCAATAATTTTACCGAAAGTCGTATCTTCACCGACTGCGGTAGTTTCGACAGTCAATGTACCGTTTTCAAGGATAGTTCCTGCATATACTTCATTACCGGCTTTTTTATTAACTAATTTAGATTCACCGTTAACACTGGCTTCATTAAGATAACCAGAACCTGAAATAACCTTGCCATCGACTGGAACCTGATCACCAGTTTTAACTAAAATCTTCTCACCAGGATCAATGAAATCGACGTCTTCTTTCTCAGTTGAGCCATCATCTTGAACAACTAACGCAGTCTGTGGTGCCATTTTGGTTAAATCAGCAACGGCTGATCGCGTTTTCTTTAGGGTTAATTCTTCCAGTACATCTCCTAACATGAATAGCCAAGTAACAATGGCTGCTTCATTAAATTCACCAATAATGAAGGCACCGATTACCGCCAGCGATACTAAAACATCAATAGGAATTAATTTAACCCTTAAAGATGAAATAGCCGTCAAAGCAATTGGAAGCACTCCGACAATCCCCACGATAAGCATTAAAGCCTGGTATGGTAAATCCATGTGCAATAGCCATTTAGATCCTTCAGCAAGCAACAGCAGAATAGTATTAACAAGTAAAACCTGCTTTTTGTACCTCATAAAAAATTGTTGTAACTTAATCATTTTTATAAACATTCCTTTCGTCTTTGACTCAAGGACAACAGAGCCATGAAAAACAAATCCGTTGTCCCTTACTCTTACTTTTTAATATATTAGTTGTGAGGAAGCGGTTTTACACACTACAAATCATGGGGAAATGAGTGAATAGTTCCTCTATTACCTCGAATTTTTATATATGTAGCTTAACCTTTCAAGCACAACTGAATGTGACTTTGAGCACGTAAACTTATTTTTGTATAAACGACTCGTTTGCGTAGGTTTTCGCAGTCAATGTTTAACTTGCTTTCTCAATTTTTTAAGCAGGCTATTAGATTTGCTCAAAGTCAAGGTTTTATGGTTAATATTTAATTTTTTGAATTAATGTTAACCTTTATCTGGTGTGTCCTTTTTTTATTTAAAATACTTTTCAACTCACTAGTTTTTTCAAACTTCACCTCTCCCTTTCTTGACACTACATATCATAGGTAAAAAACAATTTAGGTGACTTGACTGTTATCAAGATACTAGTGTCTTTTTATATTTATCTTTTAAGCAAAAAATCACAGTTTTATCGTGTAAATTTCGTTTAATAAAAGAGAGAATATACAAAAAAAGACTAGAAACCATGCAAAAAGCATAGACTCTAGCTTTCAAATTTCAATTCTATAAAAATTAATGTGCCAATTTAATCTCTCCAGCAGCAATTGGCAAAGTTGTATGTGCATCATAACTCATAACATTACCGGCAACGCTAGATGGTAATTTAAGATCCGCTGGTACGCCGTGAACATAAACTACTCGTTTATCCAATTGAAGATCGTCACTACCAAATGCTTGCTTAAATTTTGCTTGTAAATCTTTTAATGAAACATCCTTATCATATTCATAATGACCGTATTTATCTGCAACTGGGTAGCCATCATGGGGAATGTTCATTTCTTGTGGTGCATCATCAAAAGGAACCATCGTTGTCCCAGATACTGCCTTTGTTTCAGGTAAATCAATAAAGCCATCATGATTCACGTCCTGCATTAGCGTCGGAACATGAGCTTGTTTCCCATCTGGAAATCCATGGAAATGTTCCCAATGTTCAATATTGGCAGGCGTATCAAACATTTCCACATGAATATGAAGGCTATTACCATTTTCACTGAATGTTGCTATTCCATGCGCCTGTGTTTCAATTTTATCCGCATTTATTGGTTTAATTTTTGCAATATAGTCAACCATATTTCTCATCATTCCATTTGATTATTGCGATATAAATCTAGCATAAAAGTATTTTACAAAAATTGATTATAAATATCTTTAATAATTAACATCCATTATCTTATCGTCATATCAACCATTACTGCTTCTCTCATCAACTTAACCAACTCAACTCCCCAAAACGGACACTTATCTATACAACCTAAAAATCCAGCACGTTATCCACTCGACCCTCTAACTCAACAAGCAAAAAGTGTACTAATTCCAATCACCAAAAGAGGAATTAGTACACTTTTCATCTATCAAAAATGCTGGCATACCAGCGTTTATAGGCTATTTATCTGTGCGCTCAAGGACAGTAACACTCTCAACATGTGTGGAGAATACCTCAATCCAGAACTGCACCCACTAAATCAGTTAGGATCACCTCCACATACGTGGAGAATACATAGTCTTGACATCAAAGTACTTCCATCTCGTAGGATCACCTCCACATACGTGGAGAATACCAGCATAAAGTTTACCGCGTGAGTCCATACCGGGGATCACCTCCACATACGTGGAGAATACTCCAAAAGGATCTTCCATGGTTACTCCATTTAAGGATCACCTCCACATACGTGGAGAATACAAATCAAGTTTGCTGACTATAATCCTCGTATCAGGATCACCTCCACATACGTGGAGAATACAAACGGCAAGAATGCGAAGAATTACACCAAAAAGGATCACCTCCACATACGTGGAGAATACTAACTTTGTAACCTGCTGTTGGCGTGATTGTCAGGATCACCTCCACATACGTGGAGAATACGGCGATCAATTCATCAGTTTTCTCATAAGCCAAGGATCACCTCCACATACGTGGAGAATACTTACCAAAGATATTGTTTCCTTAGGAGTTTCCAGGATCACCTCCACATACGTGGAGAATACCGCCTTTTTAGCCCAACTATCATCAAATCCTAAAGGATCACCTCCACATACGTGGAGAATACAGACTAAATAATGACTGATGTAAGAATTCAAGAGGATCACCTCCACATACGTGGAGAATACTTAGGCATTTTTACTTGATTGTTATAAAGCTTAGGATCACCTCCACATACGTGGAGAATACGTATCGGTGTGGGTATCGATGCCGGTACGCAAGGGATCACCTCCACATACGTGGAGAATACGAATTATCCGCATCTGAGAGCATTTTAGTGCCGGGATCACCTCCACATACGTGGAGAATACAGTAAACAAATCCCTTTATAGCGCCAAATGAAAATACGCAAACACCATTTTTTCATCACTTTGATCCTACTACCAAGTATATCGATTTTTATTAAATAGACAATATCTGCTGGACATAATATTCAAATAAAAAGAGGAATCATAATATCATTCTGCTATGATTCCTCCTAAACAAATAAACAAAAATATTATTTGTCTGCCAATCTTTCTTGCTCACAATTAAGAATTTCACCCAAACACTTTAGCCATGACACTGCTTTATCATCCGCTTTTAACTAGCCTAACCAAAAGCATATTCACATATACCTATACTAACTTTTTGTTATTAATCGAAATTTAATTGTAACTTTCTCGTAAAACTGCTGAGCTACAATAGCTTAGGTGAATTAAGAGAGGAGATAAAAATCAGAACTTATCTGGTTTGTTTTTATAATGAAATTTCGTAAATTAATAATTTCTTTGTTAGGTACTGCATTATTAACTTCAAGCGTTGGTTTATCAACCACCACTGCTTATGCTGATACGCTTGACGACTCACAAAATACAACTGAAGTTCAACCCAAGAATCTCAAGTGGGCTTATCCGTTTAAAGCAAACAAGAAAAATGGTGTTCGTCCAATGTATAATGCACAAACTTTTGGCATAACTAACTATATGCGTTCTACTACACCACCTTCCTACTTTCATGATGGTTGGGATTTTGGTTTTTCAGAAGTTGGGCATTCTAACGTATATGCAATTCATCAAGGTACTGTTAAAAAGGTTGCTTATGGCAACGGCCTTGGCTGGTTCATCTGGGTTATTAGTCCTGATAATTACGTTGAAGTTTACCAAGAAGGCTTTAATAAGAAAAAAGACATTTATGTTAAGACTGGTCAAAAGATTAAATTAGGTCAAAAGATCGGTAAGCTAACTGGCTCACACTTACACCTTGGCGTTACTCAAACAAATAAAGATTACATAAACAAATATGGTTTTCCATGTAAGAATTGGAACGTTAACAACGGAACTTGGCTCAATCCAATCGAGGTTATCAAAAGCAACTTAAAGAAATAGTTAACATAATCTAAAATATTGAAAGTAAAAAAGCAGGTCACAGCTTATAACAGTTATGATCTGCTTTTTATTAATCCCAATGTTCCTTGATAAACTTAGCTCTTCCACCAGCTTCTTCCATTGCATATCTAAGTGGATCTTTTTTATAAAAATCTTGGTGATATTCCTCAGCTGGATAAAATGGCTTAGCTGGTTCAATTTTAGTTACGATTGGTTTATCAAATTTACCACTAGCTTGTAATCTTTGCTTAGATTTTTCAGCTGCTTCTTTTTGAGCAGATGAATTATAAAAAATTACTGGTCGATAATTATCACCACGGTCTTGGAATTGCCCCATCGCATCTGTTGGATCAGTTACTTGCCAATAATAGTTTAGCAATTGATCATACGATATTTTTGCTGGATCAAAGGTAATCTCAACAGCTTCAGTATGGCCAGTCGTACCTGAACAGACTTGCTCATATGTTGGATTAGCAACATGACCACCAGTATAACCAGAAACTACTTTTTCTACCCCGTCAACTGTATCGAAAGGTTCGACCATGCACCAAAAACAACCGCCAGCGAAGATTGCTGTGTCGCAGTTGGCTTTTGCCTTGGTATCAGTGCCTTCGGCTTGTTTATTATTCTCTGTCATTCTTTGAAATACCTCCATTTTATTTGAATTTTATTGTTTTTTTAAGTTAACTAGTATTATATACAAATAAAAATGAGATGCACTTTTTATTACCTGATGCATCCCATTTTATTTCTTTACAAATTATTGCGTCTTTCTTCAATATACTTTTCAATCTGTTCTAAATCATCTTCGATAGCAAGATTTAAAATAAAGTTTTTCGTCGTTGACCTCTTATTAATGTAAAGCTTACGGGCCTCATTTTTATCATTCCACTTTTTATTTACTTCTGTATATTTAGCTATTAAAAATCACTTTCAATAATGCTATAGCAATCACAATCAAAACACCAGTCAACAAAGCTCTTTTAGGATAGAACTTTAATGACCATTTAGTATTTTTGCCAGTATGAGTTAATTTTATATTTTTCATTTGTAAAAATACTTTCAATTTACTAAAATGAAAATATAGAAAAGGAAGGGAGTTCCGGTCCCCCCCTCTTCAATTATTCATTCCAAATTAATGGAAATTTCAAAAACCAGGATCCAAAGGTTTAACTTGAAGTAAACTTTGATTTGTGGTTTTTTATTTTGCACTTTGCAATTGGGCTTTCGGCATATTTGTCACCTCTTAGCTCCGATTCTCTTAGCCTCCTTTCACTATATACAACACACGCTTTTACGTGTAACGCGAATGATATTTAGAAAAATATGCCAAAAAAGCATCAATCTGGCCGTCTAAAGCCAAATGATGCTTTAATTGTTTTTTCACCAAAATCAATAGCCTAACTTAATGACACTGTTTTTACATAAACTTATTAAATTTATAATTCTTCACATTTTTTGCTCTTTAACTAATTTGTTATCAAAATTGAATACAACGATTAGTAGCTAAGTCCTTCTTACGATTACCAGATTACCAATTCATCTCGATTCTATTTTAGATTTCTTAGCATCTTTTCACTATATAAGTGAACGCAATCTCCGTGCACCATCAACAATATTTTTAAATAATATACAAAAACAGCCACTCTATAGAACATATTTTTCAGAGCAGCTATTTAGCCTCCACATGTGTGGAGAATACGCCTGGATTCAGTTTTTTAGTCAGTCACGTAAAGGATCACCTCCACATGCGTGGAGAATACCTGTAACAGTCTCACCTACTCCAATTGATAGCAGGATCACCTCCACATACGTGGAGAATACCAGTCTTTAAATTATTAGGTATATCCTGCATAGGATCACCTTCACACACGTGGAGAATACCCTATCTAAGTACACCCAAATGACGGGTCAAAAGGATCACCTCCACATACGTGGAGAATACAAGATATACCGACACCGCAGACCGTAAAAGGTGGGATCACCTCCACATACGTGGAGAATACTATCATTTAATGCGTGTCCCAATTCGTGTAAGAGGATCACCTCCACATACGTGGAGAATACCTTAAACGACTTCAACGAATCAATGAGGAACAAGGATCACCTCCACATACGTGGAGAATACACTAAATGATCCACGATATATCAACATCTCTCAATCGAAATAATATCATTTTTAATCACTTTTAACAAAGACCAATATAAAGCCATAATTACAAAAAGCCACTCCAAATAACACTCCAAATAAAAAAGAAGCATTTCTGCTTCTTTTTGAATAGTTTTGCTCCCAAAGTGCCCCTAGGATTCAAATTTCATTTATAAATCCTTATATATCAAGGTTTAAGGGCTATCCATTAAACGATTTCTTGCTCCTTGAAGCGACCATATACTTTTTCAACTTCACTAACACTCATGAAAGCATACGGATCTGCTCCTTGCACGATTTGGCGAATATCATACATATCATATCGATCAATAATGGTAATCAAAACTGTCTTTTCAATATGACTATATGCACCTTCAGCATCGTGCAAAATAGTGATTCCACGATGCATTCGATTCTGAATTCCATCAATAATATGCTGTGGATGCTGAGTAACAATCATTACTTGCATCTTCTGGTGTTGGGTGTAAACCGCATCGATTACTCGCCCATTAATAAAAATAGTTAAAGCGGAATAAAGAGCACGTGGCCAACCAAACATGTATCCCGCAGCAGCGATAATAATCAAATTAATAAAAATATTAAATTTTCCGTAACTAATGCCCGTTTTTTGCCTAATTACAATACCAATAATGTCCAGTCCACCAGTTGAAATACCGTTCTTTAATGCCATCCCAGTTCCAACACCGTTGATCGAAGCACCAAAAATCGCACAAACCAGTGGATCCAGGTGCATCTGCCAAGGTTGAATAGCGTGCATCATGATAGAACCTAGAACAACAGCAACGATGGTGAAGAAAGTAAATTTATGTCCTATCTTGAACCAAGCCAATATAAATAAAGGAAAGTTCAAAAGAAAGTACATCATTGATGTTGATAATGTAAACGGTAGATATCTTTCACTTACAGTATTAATTAATTGCGCAAAACCCGTGATTCCTGACGAGTACATATGCCCCGGCGTCCAAAAAAAGTTCAGGGCAACTGCAACCGCAATTGAATAAAAGAAGGCAGCTGACAATTTTGAAAGAAAATTGTAGCGTCGGTTGAACTTATCAAGTTGATCCATAGTTTGTCAAATCCTTTGAGCAAATACTAATAGTAAACACATTAATTTTAACAAAAGTTTTGCTTCTGACCAATCTAAATAGACATTTTTATCACTTTTGTTAATCGGGGCAAAAAATGATACTATTCAGTTAATATTAATTAGTCTATCCAAATAGAAAGGTGTCTTTCATGAGTTCTTACTATGAATTAATGTGGCGTAACGATGAACTAACTTCTTATACCACTGACAAGCTGAATTTTATCTACAACGCAATCGATCATCCCTTGTCTGTCCGCTATAGACAGTTATATCCTAATCGATTAGACTGGCAAAAAGCCGTAAACAGACACAATGCAGCTATTCAAAAAGTCAAAGACCTTCTTATTGAAAGAAAAGATAGTCATAATATACGTGAAGCTTGGCTTAAACTGCATCCCAATGCACAAACTAAAGCAAACAATGGTTTTACTGTTGAACAACTAGCTAATAAGTTCCCTTACATGGCAAAACAGCTTGGTGCCTTTATGGAAATTGAAAACATCGAAATCAAATACTTTGATGAAGAATTTAAGCCTAGATATGACTTAGATGATTTTTCTGATATTTTTTCTGCCAACTATCCCGCTAGTGGCTTTACGCAAAGTGGCATTACTCAAGAAGCTTTGCTGAAGCTCTACCCTAACGTCAGTGCTAAAAATTTAGATCAAATTTTAAAAATGGCCGACTGCGAATTCGAGCAAGAAAATGGCACTGAGGTTATTCCTTATTGGTATGCTGTCAATGCTAAAAGAATGCTAGTTGATGGTGATAGTTTTGCCGCAACCTTTGATGACTAAAAAACTGACCGTTTGGTCAGTCTTTTTTATTGGATAACTTGGATACCTTGTTCATCAGGATGTAAGATCAATGTCTCATCTTTTAAATCATGTTTACGTAAGCCCGACAAAAATCCAGCTACATGTTTATCTTCAATCCACGTCATAATAGTTGAACCTGCGCCGCTCAAATAAGTTGCCAAGGCATGTTTTGAATGAGCTACCTCCCGCACTTTTACAAGTTCTGGCACTAGTTTTTCTCGGTAAACTTCATGGAATACATCTTGTTCCATTAATTCTCCTGCTTTAGGGTAGTCTTGAGCAAACAAACTAGCAATTAAAGTATTAGCAACTGCTGAGCCATGCGTAGCTACGCCAAAAGCTAATTCTTTAGGCAAAACTGCTCTAGCTGTCTTAGTTTCCAAATTATAATCGGGTACATAAGCCACCAACGCATATGGAGGAAGTGGTGCTTCAACTGCATCAAAATGATGGTTAACTTCAGCACCAACAACCAAGCCGCCCAAAATAGTCGGTGCAATATTATCAGGATGTCCCTCGATTTTAGCTCCTAATTGAACCTTTTCTTCATCTGATAGTCCCAGCTTACCAATTTGATTAGCCAATTCAATTCCGGCAGCAATAGCACTTGAACTGCTGCCTAAACCATGAGCCAACGGAATATTGCTTTTGACGCGTAAATGAAGCGGTTGTAAACCTGGATAAACTGTTAGTGCAGTCTTAACAATTAAGTTTTTTTCATCATGTGGAATTCCTTTCATCACATGATCCACCTGAAAGCGATCAGCTACGCTTAAAACTTCTACTTCCAAATAAAGTGAAACCGCCATGCCAAGTGAATCAAAGCCAGGGCCCAAATTTGCCGTTGAAGCTGGTGCTTTAATAATCATTTTTTTCTCCCTTCCTTTACTGTAAAATCTTATAGCTAGCCTTTAAATATTGATCTTGAATTGCTAAATCTTGGAGCTGTTGTCGACTAATATTTTCGGTTACAACTACAATTCTTGATTGTACTTGTTTAATCTCACGAACCGGAATTTCCAAATCAGAGAGTAATTTACTCAAATCAAACAAGGTCTCTTCTGCTTCGAAAGATAAATAATAGGAATACTTCACATCCTCCGAACTTGTTAATTGCATAACATGGGAGAAATTACTAAATGGCTGACCGGTGGTCTTTTTCACTACGTTTTTTATTTCAGTAATCACATCACTCATGACTGAATTAGCCGTTGCAGAGCTACCCGCACCAGGGCCTGTGAATACTGCTGTTCCTAGGCTTTGGCTCTTAATTTGTAAAGCATTTAGTTCATTTTTAATATGCGCCATA
Source organism: Lactobacillus sp. UMNPBX12 (assembly GCF_002553955.1). Classification (NCBI taxonomy): domain Bacteria; kingdom Bacillati; phylum Bacillota; class Bacilli; order Lactobacillales; family Lactobacillaceae; genus Lactobacillus; species Lactobacillus sp. UMNPBX12. The sequence continues at coordinate 7,638 of NZ_PCYY01000019.1, read as the reverse complement.
ATCGCATTTTCTGGCAACAAACATGGAGCAACTTCTACAAATAATTTACCATTAATATTTTTGGCAATCCCAATCAGCTTAATGACATAGCCTAACTTCTGAGCCTGTTTAATGTCAAAATCCTTTAGATTATTAATCCCTTGAATAGTAAAATCATCAATACTAATCTTAGTACCAAAAGCAAACTTGCTTAAAATTACAATCTTGTATGCTGCATCCTTACCTGTAACATCGTTAGTGGGATCAGCCTCCGCAAAGCCCAGCTCTTGAGCATTTTTCAGCGCTTCCTCGTAACTTAGTCCCTTTTCCCCCATTTGTGACAAAATATAATTCGTCGTACCATTAATAATTCCTTGAATTTCGGAAATAATGTCACTGGAATAAGAGGTAGCCAAGGTCCGCAAAATAGGGATCCCGCCTGCAACGCTAGCATCATACATTAAATCACACTTTTTACTTGCAGCTAAATTAATCAATTCCGAACCAAAAGTTGCCATTAAGTCTTTATTGGCCGTAACTACATTTTTTCCAGCATTGATTGCTGCAGTAATATATTCCTTAGCAGGATGAAGCCCACCTATTAATTCAACTACAATTTTAATTTCGGGATCTTGCAAAATCGAATCGAAATCTGTAGTTAGCATCACTTCGTTAGCTAAATTACGATGTTTTTCTGGATTACGTACTAGAGCTTTTTCAATGATGATTTCTTCACCACTTGTTTGTCTAATCTTCTTTTTATTATTTTTAATTATTTTTAAAACACCTGAACCAACTGTTCCTAATCCAAGCAATGCAATTTTGATGGCCATTTGATCTTATCCTCTTTTTAATGATTTTCTTATTTTTATGATTGTATCATAGCTGCTAATCAAGGTACAATAGTTATAATATTAATATTTCATAAGATAGGAAGATTGTTTATGCAATATCGTAGTACTAGAGGTTCAAAAGAAAACACTTTAACTGCACCTCAAGCAATTATTCAAGGCTTGGCTCAAGACGGTGGGCTTTACGTGCCTGTTGCATTTCCTCAAGCTAATTTTAAGTTAGAAGATTTATCCAAACTTTCCTACAAGCAAATCGCTGCCATGGTTATTAGCTTATTCTTTGATGACTTTACTAAGGAGCAAATCACCACTGCAGTTCAAAGCGCTTATAGTGAACAATGGGATGATCGCAGCATTGTTCCAATCGAAAAGCACGATAACCGTTTTTACATGGAGCTTTTTCACGGTCCTACCCTTGCCTTCAAAGATATAGCTTTGCAAATGTTGCCACAATTAATGACCAGAGCTGTTCAAATTGAAAAGATTGCTAAAGATATTATTATTTTAACCGCTACTTCTGGCGATACTGGTACGGCATCAATGCGTGGCTTTGCTAATCAAAAGGGTACCGATGTCATAGTCTTTTATCCTGAAGGTGGCGTTAGTCCTGTTCAACTTAAGCAAATGCTCAGCCAACGCGGCAACAATTTGCGTGCAATTGCAATCAAAGGTAACTTTGACGATGCTCAAACTGAAGTTAAAAAAATCTTCAACGATGATTCTTTCAAAAACCGACTTAATGCTAATGGCTATCAATTTTCTTCAGCTAATTCGATGAACATTGGTCGTCTGGTTCCGCAAATTTCTTACTACCTCTACACCTATGGGCAATTAGTACGCAGACAAGAAATTAAACTAGGAGACGAAGTTAACTTTGCTGTGCCAACAGGTAACTTTGGTGACATCCTAGCTGGATATTATGCTAAGAAATTAGGTTTGCCTATTAAAAAGTTGATTTGTGCATCTAATGAAAACAATGTATTGACTGATTTCTTTAATAATGGTGTCTACGATAAGCGACGTAAGTTCCATTTAACCAATGCACCAGCAATGGATATCCTAGTTTCCAGCAATTTGGAACGACTTTTATTTGACCTTTATGACGAAAATAACTATGAAGTCGCTAGTTTAATGAATCAATTGACTCAACGCGGTCATTATCAAGTTAGCGGTGAAGTTTTCACTAAATTACAAAAAAATTTTGCAGCTGGTTTTGCAACAGAAGAAGAGGTTAAATCAGAAATCAAACGGGCCTACAATTATGACCGCTATGTAATTGATCCACATACTGCTGTTGGCTCTTTTGTAGCAAATCAATATCAAAAGAAGACCGGCGATCAAACCCCAATGGTCATTGTTTCAACGGCCAGTCCATATAAGTTCCCAGAAACGGTGTATGAAGCCATCACTGGTGGTCCTAGTATGCAAACTGGCGTCGGTGCAATTAAAGAATTGCATGATGAATTAGGCGGTCAATTATCAATCGGTGTGCGTGCCCTTTTTGATCGTGAACCCAAGACCGAAAAAATTATTGAACCAAATGATATGGAAAAAGAAATCAGTTCAATTTTAGATTTGAAATAATAGTTAAGGAAAAATAGATATGAAAGTTGTTAAATTTGGAGGTTCTTCCCTAGCCTCAGGTAATAGCGTAGATAAGGCCCTAAGTATTATTAATGCCGATCCCGAAAGACAAGTCGTTGTAGTCTCAGCACCGGGCAAAAGAACTGAGGATGATATTAAAGTAACCGATCTAATGATCACTTACGCATATATGAGCTTGAGGAGTAATAATTATCAAGACATCGCTACCCGTATTTTTAAGCGTTATGAATTAATTGCCCAATATTTTGAGCTGCCTGAAGCAGAATTAGAGGATATTAAGCAGCTTCTACTTACATTGCCGAAGCTAAGTTACCCTAATAATGACTACCGCATGGCAACCTTTAAAGCACACGGAGAACGTCTTAATGCAATTTTGATTGCTAAAATTTTAAATCATCAAGGAATTAAAGCACGATTTTTAGAGCCAAAAGATGTAGGTTTAATTGTCACTGGCACTTCTAATAATGCTGAAGTCAATCCTGAAACTTATGTGAACTTAAAAAGAATTAAGGCTGCAAAAGATGAAAAGATCATTTTTCCTGGCTTCTATGGCATTACACCATCAGGACATATTGCTACTTTTTCTCGCGGTGGTTCTGACATTACCGGTGCTATTCTAGCTAGGGGGTTAAACGCTGATCTTTATGAAAACTTCACCGATGTCGATGCTATTTTTTCAGCCAATCCCCATATCGTTGATCAGCCCAAGCCAATTAAAAGAATGACTTATCAAGAAATGCGGGAACTATCTTATGCGGGATTTTCCGTCTTTCACGATGAAGCCTTAATTCCTGCTATTCAAGGCGAAATTCCTGTCAATGTTAAAAATACTAATGCTCCAGAAAAACCTGGGACAATGATCGTACCAGAGGACGGCTTTATACCTAAACACACAATCACAGGTATTGCCGGAGGCAAAAACTTCGCGGCCCTTTATTTAAGAAAATATATGTTAAATAAAGGTGCTGGTTTCACCTTGAAGTTAATGGAAATTTTGCAAAAACATCACGTTTCATATGAACATATGCCATCTGGAATTGATGATATTACCATTATTTTCAAAAAAGATGTCTTAACTGATCAATTAATTGATGTTATCTGTAATGAAATTCAAACTAGTCTAAATCCTGATCAAATGCAGTGGATTGATGATTATGCGATCACAATGGTGGTAGGTGAAGGGATGAAGGACAAGCTGACTTTATGTGCTAGCCTGCTTTACCCTCTTGGTAAAAAGAACATCTCCATTCAAATGATTAACCAGGGTGCATCCCAAATCTCAATTATGATTGGTACCAGACGGCAAGATGAAGAAGTAGTTATCAAAACCATTTATGATAATTTCATTGCTCAGGATAAAATTTAACATAAGCTATAATATAACAAATAAAAAATGGTAAATCTGGTTATTAGTACCTTGATTTACCATTTTTACTTTATGAGATTATCTTTTTACTAAAAAGTAACTACTTTATACTCCAAATATTTTTCTCCATCAAAGCTCATTTTCACAATAAATGGATTCTTTGACTGGATCATAGCAAAGGCTTCATATTTAAAGCTTGGATCATAGTAATTAATTACTGATCCAATTGCTGTACCATGTCCACCAATAATCATAGTTTGATCTTGATATTTGGACAAAACTAGCTTCAAAGCTACAACATTTCTCTTCTGCGTCTCTTTTAAAGATTCGCCATTTCTTAGCTTATAATCAAAATCTTCCCACTGTCTTTCACAATATTCATGAAAATTAGAAATCCACTCATCACCAATTTTTCTTTCTCTAAAGTCAGAAATAGATGATAATGTTAGTTTCTTCTCGTCTATAACTGGTTGAATTGTATCAATTGCACGCTTGAATGGACTAGAAAAAGCTTGGTCGATGTGTTTATCTCTAAAGTAATCAGTTACTTTTTTTCTATCTTGCAACCCCTTTTCTGTCAAAGGACGTGTTAAATCATCATGAACTGATAAATCAGGTTGAGCATGTCTTACAAAATATACTGTTGTCATAATTGTCTCCCAAGCAATAACATATTATATATTTTTTTACTACCGTTATTTGAATCAAATTTTACTTAATCCAATTTATAAATTCAATGATAAATTAATTTTTCCTTGCTCTAATTCAATTTTTCACGATACACTAAAAGCAAATATTTGTATACTCACGAAAGGATTTCATATGGGATTAGAAATACTCAATCATACTGATCAAAAATTAATTTCCAATGCCGATTTTTGGCAATTAGTTGATTTTCAAAGAGAATCAAATAAATTCTCTGAGTTTAAAGGTATTTCCTTTGTTTCCAACATTAAATTTATTGAGAAAAATCTTCTACCACGTTTTGACCAGATCACACTAATTCTTGGACTAACTGATAATGGATCAAATTCAATTGGCAAAAGAATTGACCAAATTTTAAATAAGCGTCGTGATTTGATTGAATATAGTTACGAGCACCAAGATAGTACCTTCACTAAACGCATTTTAGATGGTAGTTTACAACTTTTCTTCACCAAACAAAATTTGATTCACACTAAGCTTTATTTAATGAGAAATCAAAGCAAGTACTCCGTCTTTTCGGGTTCAATGAATCTTACCGATGCGGCTGTTAATAAAAATATGGAGCAATTAGTTTGGGACTACGGCAATACTTCTGATCCATTGTTCAATTGCTACCAACAAATGTTTCAGGATAACCTTGATCAAGCTGCAACATACATTGATGCTAAAAAATTATCTGGTTATTTAAAAGACAAAGATAAAGAAGAGCTACGCATTCATGTGATGCAGGATTCTTCTCTAGAAATTAAAAATAGTCCTAATTCAACTGGTAAAGACATCATCATTCTTCCAGCTGAAGAGATCAAAAAGTATCGTGACCATTACAGCAAAGATGATGAATTAAAGAAATTATCTGAAAATGAAAAGCTTGTTGCTTCACAAACAGTTACTTTATTTGGTGAAGGTGGCAATAAAAGACGTAAGCTAGATACAATCGGGCAAGATTTATATAGCTTAACTCAGCACATTATTCGTCAAGACAAAAAGGCAAAAGCAGATACAACACAAATTGAAAAAGAAGAAGATCTCTTCCCTGTTCCTGTTCAGTTTTACAATAATGGTCAATTATTCCAAGCCTCTAAAATTGGTGATAACATCCCTTCTGAAGTTATTACTTCTGATTTAACTGAAGAGCAATTAAAAAATGCACTTCAGCTTTTCTGTGATATCACTCATGAATATAATACTTACAAAGAAGTTGGTGAAGGCTGGCAAGCTTGTGACTTTATGTTGTTTCTGTATGAATCACCATGGCTTTGGAAAATCCGCAATTTATATGAATTATCTGGAAGCAACGTATCTAGAGAGGACGTGCCTATTGCTACAGCACTAATCGGACAAGGTCGAACTGGTAAGTCCACCCTAGGGAAAAGACTAGCCGCTAAATTAATTGGTGCTCATAATTTCTTAGATAGTGGAATGATGGATCCAAAGAATTATGCCTTTGGCAAGAGTAATATCAATATGACAATTACCAACACGCTAAGTGACTATGTATATACAAATGGTCCTGTAAGTCCATTAATGATTGATGATGTCAGTCCTGAACTTACAACGCGTACTTACTTTGAAAGATTCATCAAGGAAGTTACTAACAACCGTAATTTAACTCATCCCTCACCAGCATTCATTTTCACGATGAATAGACAAGAAAGCTCTATTAAATCACAATTTTCACTAAAGCCTGAAATTATGCGTCGTTTATGGTACTTAAGCTTTGAATCTACTTTTTCAGGTGAAAGTGATCAACGTAATGCAGCATTAACTAGCTTATTTAGCCGTGCAAATGATGATCTTTTTAAATATTGTCAAGTTGAATTAGCAAAATTCTTTACTAACGTTAGTGTTGAAGACGCGCAGAAGATTGAAAGAGACTTCTTATATCCAATCAAGCATGTTTTAAAAACTGCACTTGATAAATTTGATATGTATAACCAAGTCAGCAAGTATTTTGAAGAAAATTACGATTATTCCCTATTCGTTGGTCGAAATGACTGGGGAATGTTAATCAATCAAGCAAAAATTGGTAGCGATATCTTATTTATTAAACAAGATGACCGGCTAAAAGCTCAAATCAATAAAGAGCTTTTCAATAAAATCTCCGATCAAACGGCGAAAAATAGTGGCTCTACTATGCTTGATCGCTACTTTAAATATTTGCCTAGAAAATATCACATTGCATCACAACAAACTAGTACTGGCTTTATCCTTGACGTGGAAAACTTTGATAAATGGCTTGATGATGATACGTTAATGAATAAGTATCAAAATAGTAGTTCATTTAGAGATAAGCAACAACGAGACAATCAAGCACAATTAACTCAAACAGTTGATATGCTGGCTAAGGCAATGTTAGAAGATCGTGAACAACGACGAAAAGAAGAGGCTAAAAAGAACCATAGTTGGTTTGGTAATCTCTTCCATAGAAATTAGATTGTATCATTCAAAATAAGGCTTCTAACCTATCATGACTTGAAGTCTTATTTGCTATATGGATAATAATGTTGAGATTTAGATTGATATTCTTTTACTGAAATTATTTCGTCAAAGTTAGAATAGAATCTAGTTTGTGATATTCAATACTTCCAAGTGATAAGGTAACCTTCGTTCCTTTATTTAGATCTAAGATTAAATCTAGATAATCGAGATCAAAATCAATAGGACTGAGACGCAAATTTTTAAGATAAACAACAGAAGCATTCTTTATCTCTGACAAATTAATGATTTGCTTATCTTTTTTACGCAAACCAAGTAACTGGAGCAATTTTAGTGCATCGTTGCTATCATAAGTGATAGATGTGATATTCTTACTATCAATTTGCCAATATGAACTAAAACAGGTAGGTAAAGTTAAAAATACGCCTAAAATTAGTACAATAAGAAATAGCCACCAAGGTTGATAACCAAATTCTGCTAAAAACAGTGAAAGAAAAATCACTACAATCATGCCAATTAAGACGTGACTTAATTTAATAGGAGTTCCACCAATAATTCTGTCTTTCATTGTGCTCACCTTCTTATTTATTTTCCTACGCAATATTATAAAGCTTTTTCAAAATAAACCTTTGAGGTAAAATGAGACTGTAAAATAGTTTGTGTAAGGATGAATGATTCCTTAAATTTATTTCTTTA
>NZ_PCYY01000018.1:0-38522 GCF_002553955.1 Lactobacillus sp. UMNPBX12 | reverse complement strand
AGCAGGTCATTGACAGCCTGTTGGAGCTTTTGTCTAAATAAATCATTAATTTTATCCTGATTGAATAGAGCATTAGCCATATCTTTGGTAAAATCATTCATGAAGGAATCTCTTTTCTAGTATGTTTTTCGTTCAAATCAATCATACGGGAAAAGGATTCCTTTTTCTAATATTCAGGGAAATAAAATTAAGGAAATATTCATCCTTACACAAACTATTTTACGGTCTCCATATGCATTTCCTCGAATTTCTATAATTTGATTTAAAAATGATTGTAACATAAAAAGAACATTAAAATAAGCACTATAGTAAAACAGTTATTAAATTAATTCCTATATTTTTGCGATAATTATATTACTATTGCCTATTATAGCAATTTTACTATGACATTCAGCACTAGTATCTCAACTGTAATTTTTTAATTACAAATCTATTATCGTAAAAAGGGTAAACAAAAAAGACCATAGTTTGTACTATGGTCTATGGCTATTTGTTCTTATTTTAATTCGAGCTTATCAATATCAACCATCCATGCAATTGCAATTGATTTCTCTCCTAAGTGTGTAGCGATTACTGGACTAAATTCAGCTACATCAACTGGCTTATCTGGAAAGTTTTCATTAACAAATTGCTTAATTTGCTCCGCTTGCTTTAAATCATTTGAGTGAAATACAAACAAGCGGAGCTTATCTTTATAAGGCAAATTTGCTGTCTTATCTAAAGTTAATTTTTCTACCTTAGAAACAGCACGCTTTAATGATCTGATCTTATCAAAAGCAACGATTTTTCCTTCATCATTAAAAGTTAACAAAGGCTTGATTTGAAGCATTGTCCCAATAAAAGCACCGGCATTGCTTAAACGGCCACCACGACTTAAGTTTTTAAGATCATCTACTACAAAGAATTCATCAATTGTCTTACGTATCTCATCTAATTTCTTTAAGATAGCCTCTGGTTCCATACCATTTTTTATCATTCTTGCGGCAGCTAACACCAAGTAGCCTTGCAATCTAACTGTCATCTTAGAATCGTATGGATATAAATTATATTCAGGATTGTTATGTGCCATATTTACCATATTTTGATAAAAGCCTGAGATACCACTGGACAAAGTGATAGCGATAATAGCTTCATAGCCTTCTCCGTGTAATTTATTACATAATTCTATCATTTGACCCATGCTGGGCTGTGAAGTTTTAGGAAAAGCAGCACCTTGTCTCTCCATCTCAAAAAGCTGGGTGGAAGTGATATTAACGCCTTCTGAATATTCCTTATCACCTACGATGACAGGAATAGGAACTACATTAATATCATTATTTTTAACTTCTTGATCAGTTAAGACACTAGTACTGTCAGTAACTAATGCAATTTTCAATTTATTAACCCTTCCCATATCTAATTTAGCATAGAAAAATTATAGCATAAAAGGCACCTATCACGCACCCTATTCCATTTTTTCTAGGGTCATAGAAGTATCAGCGACTTGATTTAATTGCTTAATAAATAAATTAGCAGCATCTCTGTCAAAATAGACAAATAATAAATTCTCAATCTTAGTCAGAGTTTTTTTTAGTTCTTTAGCTTTAGTCACGCCAGCTTCACTTAGATTCACAATCTTGCTTGAATCTTTTTCCGATCTAGTGATATTAATAAAGCTCATAGTCTTCTTTTGCTGCAATTGACGACTTAAGGTTGATAATGAAATATTAAGCGCTTCTGCCAGCTTCCCCATCGCTAATGCTTGATTTTTGTTTTCATCAAAAAATAGCAAAATTCGAGTTTGTGAAATATTTAAGCCACATTTGTGATTTATTTCTTTTTTCACTTGATCTGCGATCGTACTAAAAAATAATACATCCATTCGTATAGTCCTTTTTCTCCAATGTAGATTACTATATACTTGTATTTTATCATTTAATATTACATTTGATAATACCAAAAGGCTAATTTATCAGCAATATTGTATAATACAATGCACTTTTTATGTTGTAATATACAACTGAATGATATAGCAGACTTAGCGTGAAACATTTACTACTGTATTGTAGGCTTTAATTATGATTAGCTATAACTTATAAATATAATCATTTTAGAATCTGACTAAAAATTGATATAATATTACACGAACTTTGAGGTGATATTTATGGCATTTGATGGATTATTTATCCATAGTTTATTAAAAGACTTAGTCCCTACTCTGGTAGGTGGTCGCTTATCAAAAATTTATCAACCATTTGATCAAGACCTAGTCTTAATTTTTAGAAAAGATAGAAAGAATTATCAATTTTTAATTTCGGCCAATGCACAATATCCAAGAATGTATTTGACTAAACAAAACATTGCAAATCCTGATAAAGCACCTATTTTTGTCATGGTTTTAAGAAAATACTTAGAAGGTTCAGTTTTGCAATCGATTGAGCAAGTTGGCTTAGGTCGAATTGTCAACTTTCATTTTAGTAATCGAAATGAACTTGGTGATCAAGTCAAGCTCATGCTTTCTGTAGAATTAATGGGACGTCATAGTAATGTCATCCTTTATAATCAAGAAGACAATCACATTATTGATTTACTTAAGCGAATTAATCCTGATGAAAATAGAGCGCGTGTTTTACTGCCAAAAGCAAAATATGAGTTGCCCCCACTAAAACCAGGATTAAATGGGTTGACTCTATCAGAAAGTGAATTTAAACAATTAAGTAGTGAAAACCAGCCTAATGAAATTGCTCAAAAAATGGATGGCTTAGATAAAGATGATCGAACTGAATTATTAGGCTATCTTGAAGACGATTACACTTATTCATCTTTTAAGACCTTTTTTAATCAGTTTGACAATCCGCGTGCTTTTATTTTAAAAACACCTAGAAATAAGCGTAAGATTTTTTGTTATTTGCCCTATCATTTAGATTTAGAGAAAGAAAGCTCTAATCCAGATCTGAATGCTGGCTTAGATGAATTTTATGAATATCAGGCAACACGTGATTGGGTTAAGCAGCGTGCAGGACAAGTTGAACGTGTAGTTAAGAATGAGCAAAATAAACTAACTAAGAAAGTTAAAAAACTTGAGAAGCAATTAGATCTTGCTGAAAATTCAGAGGGCTATAGAATTAAAGGCGAAATTTTAAATGCAAATTTGGCTCAAGTAAAACCTGGAATGACTAAAGTTTCATTACCTAACTATTACGAAAATAATGCTCCATTAGAGATTAAATTAGATCCTGCTCTCTCCCCTGCTCGTAATGCGCAAAAGTATTTTACTCGTTACAAAAAGTTACGTGATTCTATTAAGCACATTAATGAACAGCTTCGTATTGCTAAGGATGATATTCGTTACTTTGATTCAATTCAAACAGCTATTGACAATGCGGATCCACAGGATATTGATCAAATTACAGATGAATTGATTAATCAAGGATATTTACGTAAACAAAAGAAAAATAAGCGTAGGAAGAAAATCACTGAACGCAATTTAAATGAATTTAAACTTTCATCTGGTAAACACGTATTGGTTGGTAAAAACAACTATCAAAACGATTGGCTTACTCTTAAAAAAGCTAATAAATCTGATTACTGGTTTCATGTTAAGAATATGCCAGGCTCACATGTGATCTTACGCGATGATCAGCCTACTGATCAAGATATTAAAGAAGCGGCTGAGATTGCAGCTTACTTTTCTAAGGCTAAAAATTCCGCTCACGTACAAGTTGATTATGTGCAAGACAAGCGTGTGAAAAAGCCTAATGGTGCTAAACCAGGATTTGTAATCTACACTGGACAAAATTCAATTGAAGTAACTCCTGAAGAAAAGGAAATTATGAATAAAAAAATTGAAAAATAAAAATCATCGAACTAGTTAGTTCAATGATTCTCATAAATGCAAAGTCATATCGACTTTGCATTTTGCTTTGCTTATTAAATAGGTTGAGTAGTTAAAGCCAATGATTCTAGAACGTCTAAAATCAATTCCGCCGTTTCGATACTTGAGAAAACAGGAATATGTGTATTCAGCGCTTCATCTCTGATGCGCGATGCATCTTCGCTAGCTGCATCAGACAAATTAGTAATATTAACAACCATGACGATCTTATGTTGACGAATTTTATCTAGTAGATTTCTAGGGTCTTTATGAACCTTCTCCACTACTCCAGTAGTAATCCCAGCTTCCGCAAACATATTAGCTGTTCCTTCGGTCGCAATTAATTTGAAACCCAAGCGATCAAATCGGCGAGCTAGTTGGGTCACGCGATTCTTGTCTTCATCTCTGACTGAAATGAAGATTGTTCCATAACTTGGAATATGTAAATCACTTGCTTCATATCCTTTGTATAAAGCCTTAGCTAGTTGAGTATCTCGACCCATTACAGAACCTGAGGATTTCATATTTGAATCGAAAGTATTACCACTTGAATAATTAAGAAATGAAAATACTGGCATTTTAATATGAATAAAATCGCTGTTTTGCCATAGACCATTAGGATATCCTAGCTCTGCTAAATTTTTGCCAATTAAAGCTTCTGTAGCACAAGTAGTGATATCCTTATCTAGTGATTTTGATAAAAATGCTACATTATGACCTGCATATGGTTTAATTTGCAATAGATATAGGTCATTATCAACGAATAAATAGTGCAGATTAAAAATACCTTTTGTTTTCAGCTGCTTAATTAATTTAATTGACTCTTGCTCAATCTTTTTTTGCTGCTCTTCGGTTAAATTTTGCGGCTGAATCACTGCAATTGAATCAGAGGCATGCGAACCTGTTTGCTCTAGATGTTCAATTATACCGGGCAAAGTTACATTGGTACCATCAGAGATAGCCGTTACCTCATATTTGTGTCCCTCAATAAAGCGAGAAATAGTTATTTGATCAAGTTGGTTTTCTGCTAAATATTTCTCTATTGCAGGAACATCATAAACAACTGCAGATTTTTGCTTGTTTTCTTTATTCATACCACCAATTAAAAGTGGAAAACCATATTTAGAAGCAAAAGCGAAAACCTGGTCTGTATCAGTTGTTTTATTTAATGCCGGGACCCGCTTTAAGGTAGTAAATTGTTGATCAAGCAAAGTAGTAATCTTATCCCGCGGATCGTCATTTGCCTTTTGCCCAATAACGTGCAAACCACATTTTTCCAACTCTTTACTCAATGCACTGATTCTTTTGCCAGAAAATTGAACTAATACATCAGAAATATTTTCTCTTTTAGCAACAGTTAGAATATTTTCAACTGTAATGGAATCAAAATAAACTCGGTCAATATTCTTATACCTTGATGAAATCGATTCGTCATTATTTGATAGAAGCACAGTAACATAGCCATACTTATGTAAAGTATCGGCTGCGTGAGCAATCATATAGTCAAACTCGCTAGTAACCGAAACTTGAAGCGGCAACATGCCCAAAATCAAGATCTTTTTTTCAGCATTTAAAGCTTGTGCTTCATTTTGAACATCATATGCACTGTAGTAAGCACAAACATTAGGTTTATATACACCTGCTGAGCCGTCGATCTTCAAATATGATGGCTGCAAGTCAATTTTATTAATCAAAGAGCGAACTTCAGTAACTGATTTTTGTAAAATCTTAGCTAATAATGGGTTAAAGAATCCATAGTCTTTAGCTTCTTGCAGCAAATCACGCGAAGGCTGCTCCTTCTCTTGTAATAACTTTTTGCCAAGTCTTACAATGTGAAGCAATTTCTGATAATAAACCGGATGCAAATGTGTTACTTTTTGTAATTCAGAATATGGAATATCTTGATCAATTGCGGCTAATAATTTAACTAAATGCAATTCATCAGGATGTGCCAAATCATTCAAAATATCTGCAGTGGATTTTTCTTTTTCTTTTATAAAAGCATGCCAACCCAATTCTAAATTAATAGTTGCATCTAAGCCTTTCAGAAAAGCAGTTTCAAAATTACGCCCTACACCCATTGCTTCTCCACTTGCTTGCATGCGACTTCCTAGCAAATAGTGGTTATAACCGGATTCAGCAAATGACCAATATGGCATTTTAATTGCTACTGCATCTAAGGTGGGTTCAATTGAGGCATTAAGTCCAGATAGAGGATCGGTAATCTCATTCAGTCGATAACCGATAGCAACTTTGCTAACGACATATCCCACATCATACATTCCAATTCTTTGAGCCCAAACAGAACTTCGCGTCAAACGCGGACGAATCGTCAAAAGCTTAGATCGAATTTGAGTTCCATGGTGTTTAATCGCAAAATGAAAACTAGCAAATCCAATGAGATCAAGATTAGACATGATTTTTCTAACGGTTATTCTTAACTCTTGAATATGATCATTGTTTAGGGTTAATGATGGCATCACAACTGCAGAGTCACCTGAATTAATACCTACAGCTTCAATAGATCCCGCAAAATTGATAAAAGCTAAATTGCCATCCTTATCACGGATTACGTCAACAATTACTTCTTCCCAACTAGATAAGTCTTCAGTTAAGCGATAATTCTTCCATGTAAAATTATCATTTTGCTTTTCTTCTTTAAAGTAACTGATTAAATCGGTAGGATTTGCAAATTGCAAATGTTCGTTGTGTACAAAACGGTTGTACTTAGTAACTAATACGGGAAAAGTGACTTTGTCGTTAATGCTTTCTAGCGCATTATCTAAATTATCCTGAATACTCTGATTAAGTTCCCAAGATTGCCCGGTATCAATATGTAGCTTAGTAAGCAACTCTGTCTTTTTCTGTTGATTCCCCATTTGTAGAGCACGCGAATTCAATGTTAGTAACTGAATTCCCATTTGTTCTAAAATGCCATCTTGTAATAACTTATGTGCAACCTTTAAACCATTAGTTGAACCATAAGCTGTCATAATTGCATCTGGCTCTTCCATCCGTAGAATTCTTTTCAGGAAGTCGAGAGTCATCGGTTCAAGATAGACTGTTACACCAGGTTTTTTATCAGTTGAAATTGTAGCTGGATTAGGATTGACTAGCACAACTTGAATGCCTTCTTCTGTCAAAGCATCAATTGCTTCTGTTGCCATAAGATCCATTTCTGCTACACTACCGATTAAAGTAGGGCCTGATCCGATAATTAAAACTTTATCTAAATCGTTTTCTAATGGCATATAACTACCCCATCATCTGTAAAAAATAATCAAAAATTTCATCTGCATCATTAGTGCCTGGTGCTCCTTCAGGATTAAAAGCAGTGGCGATCAATTTGTCCTTACTGTTCCAGAAGCCCGCCATCAGTTCACTGTGTAGATCAAAGTATTCACGATTCATATTCATCTTCACACTATCAGGCAACACTAGTTGGTCAATATTCATCGCTGTTTGCCAGATAGCATTACTATTTTGTTCAATCACTGGATAATTAATACCATCAAATTCTTGTGGTAATTGAACCAGTTCAAAGCCGAGATAATCGCTCAAAGTTAAAAAACCTAATCCGATTCCTAAAATTGGATACTTACCATAAAAATGATCTAAAACTGGCGTTAGCTGATTAATTACTTCTTCTGGTTTTCCTGGCCCATTTGAAATAATTATTCCTTCAGGACGTAAGTTTTCAATATCAATCGGACTGGCACTGTATGGTAAAACTGTCGTATTTACTTTTCGTAAAGATAAAGCACGCAGCATTGAGTGCTTTAGCCCAAGATCTAGCACAGCTACAGTTCGTCCAACATTAGGGGATGCATATGCATTCTTAGTTGAAACAGTCGCAGATTTATTTTTAGGTAAAACTAGTGCTTTAATCTGATCAAAGGCATGCTCGTCATTAGTATCCATGATCGAAGCCTTAATTGTACCTTCTTCCATTAGACGATGAACTAAAGCACGAGTGTCAACTTTGAAAATTGCAGGGATGTTCTTTTCTTTCAAAAAAGAACTTAAATCTTCAAAATTTTCACTATCTGAAATATTTAATGCAATATCGTTAGCAATAATCCCTTTAACTACGGGATCAATACTTTCATAATCAATGGCATTAATACCGTTATTACCAATCATTGGTGAAGTAAAGACCAAAATTTTACCAGCATTAGTAGGATCTGTTAATGCTTCTTGGTAGCCAAAATTAGCCGTTTGAATTGCTAATTCACCGGTTGAAATAATACTGGCACCAATTCCTTCACCTGGAAATGAACTGCCATCTTCTAAAATCAAATACCGTTTCATATTATCACTTACTTGTTTGTTCTAGTTGAGCCAACGTTTCTTGAAAAATTTGTGGTGGTTCTACACTAAACTCTAGCCATTCGCCAGTACTTGGATGTTTAAATCCTAATACTTTAGCATGCAAAAATTGACCATGACCTTTCAAGGTTTTACGTGGACCGTATAATGGGTCTCCTGCAACCGGATGTCCAATATAGTCAAGATGAACTCTAATTTGATGGGTTCTTCCAGTTTCAAGCTGACACTCAATTAAGCTATAATCCTTGAACTGCTCAAGCACCTTGAAGTGAGTAATAGCTTTTTTGCCTGTTTCAACTACCGCCATTTTCTTGCGGTCATATGGATTGCGACCAATTGGTGCATCAATTACCCCATTTTTTTCCGCAAAATTACCATGAACAATTGCCCAATAAAGACGTTTGTTAGTCTTATGAGCCAATTGATCTTCTAATGATTCACGAGCCTTGGCGGTCTTAGCGATCATTAATAAACCAGATGTATCTTTATCAATCCGGTGGACAATTCCAGGACGAAATCCTTCTGGTGATTGTGCTAAGGCCTTGGTGTGATATAACAACGCATTTACTAAAGTATGATCTGGATGACCTGGTGCGGGATGCACTACCATACCTTGAGGCTTGTTAACTACAATGACATCATCGTCTTCATACACGATATCAAGTGGAATATTTTCGGGTATAACATCTAACGGTTTAACCGCTGGAATATTAACTTCGATTTTATCTCCCGCCTGAATCTTATAAGATACTTTTTCGACTTTGCCATTAACTAGGATATTTTGGTCTTTAACCAGTTCTTTAACTCTAGTTCGAGATAGATCAGGAATTTGTTCTGAAACGAACTTATCTAAACGTCCCTTTTCGTTTTTTACTTCAAGTGAATATTCTTTAGTCATGTTGTTCTTCCTTACCTTCAATAAAAATTAAGTAAATGAACACAAGGATTACTCCAACAGTAATTGCGGAATCCGCAATATTAAAAATGTTGAAGTGAACAAAATCAAGCTGAAGCATATCAACTACATATTTTAAATGCAAACGATCAATAAAATTACCAACAATTCCACCTAAGATGAGGACTAAACCCGCATCAAACAAGGTATTCTTGTACTTTTTGTTAAAAAGAAAATACAAGCAAACACTAATGGCAATAATACTGATAATGTAAAAAAGCCACATTTGACCAGTTAAAATGTTCCAAGCCGCGCCATTATTTTGTAGATAATTAAAAGAAAGAATTCCAGGAATAATCTGGTGTACTTCTCCTATAGCATAATGAGCAACAATATAATTTTTTAGTCCTTGATCAGCAAGAACGACAACTAATGAAATAATTAAATATAAAAATTGCATATTTTTTAGAATAATCCACTAATTTTACCATTGTTATCAACGTCAATGTCTAAGGCTGCAGGATGCTTAGGTAAACCAGGCATATCTAGCACGTGACCAGTAGTGACTACGATAAAACGAGCTCCATTTTTTAAACTAATTCCCTTTACATGAAGCTTAAAATCAGTTGGAGCACCTAACTCATTTTTATTATCACTGAATGAATATTGAGTCTTAGCAATAATTACAGGTAAGTTGGCTTTACCTAATTTTCGTAATTCAGAGATTTGTTTTTCAGCTTTGTTGCTATATTCAACGCTTGCAGCATGATAGATCTTAGTAGCAACTTTTTCAATTTTGTCTTTAACATCGTCATCATCTGCATAAGTTGGAGTTAAATCTGCCTTGCCAGAGTTAGCCAAATCAACAACAGCTTGAGCAGCTTCTACACCACCCTTAGAACCTTCGCCATGATAAGTAACTACTTCAGCATTAATACCTTGTTCTTCAATTAATTGTTTAAGCAAAGCAAGTTCTTGGTCAGTATCTGAAGCAAAACGATTGATTAACACGATGACCGGCACATTGTATGAACGCATGTTGTTCATATGACGCTCGAGGTTTTTAAAACCTTCTTTTAAAGCATCTAGGTTTTCTTCATCTAAGTGATCAGTTGAGCCTAAAGCTTGATACTTCAATGCACGAACAGTTGCTACAACTACTGCAGCATCGGGCGTCTTGTCCAGATGTCTTGAGACAAAGTCCATGAACTTTTGCCCACCAAGATCACTACCAAAGCCGGCCTCAGTTAATACATAGTCGCTTAAATGCAAAGCCAAGTTTGTCGCAATGACGGAATTGGCTCCATGCGCGATATTAGCAAAAGGCCCCCCGTGCACTAATGCTGGTGTGTGTTCCAAGGTCTGTACTAAGTTAGGCTTCAGCGCATTAGACAATAGTGCAGCAATTGCACCTTGGAATCCTAACTGTTTAACATAAACCGGCTCATCATCTTTAGTGTAGCCAACTAGCATATCACCAATTCTACTCTTTAAGTCGTTGATATCTGTTGCTAAACAGAGAATTGCCATTAATTCATTAGCAACAGTAATAGCAAAACTAGCTTGGTGCTCAACACCATTGAATTTAGAGCCTTGACCAACCGTGATTTTTCTTAAAGCACGGTCATTAACATCAAGCCCACGCTTAAGTAAAATTCGGTCAGGATCAAGATTTAGGCTATTGTCTTGGTAGATGTAGTTATCAACTAAAGCTGCAAGTGTGTCAATTGCAGCAGTTAAAGCATGCATATCTCCTGTGAAGTGTAGGTTGATATCTTCCATAGGGATGATTTGTGCTTTCCCACCACCTGTAGCACCGCCTTTTAATCCAAAAACAGGTCCCATCGAAGGTTCACGCAAGGCGATCATCGTATTCTGGTGCAACTGATTGTGAATTGCATCCCCCAAGCCAATTGTAATCGTTGACTTACCTTCTCCAGCGGGAGTAGGAGAAATGGAGGTGACAAGCACTAACTTTCCCAACTTCTTGCCACTACGAATTCGATTGATAGCCTGCCAATTGATCTTAGCCTTATCATAGCCATAAGGTTCTAAATCCTCTGCCTTTAAGTTAACCTTAGCAGCAATTTCATTAATTGGTAATTCTTTGGTTTCTTGTGCGATTTCAATATCTGACTTCATTATTGTTTATTCTTCTTTCTAGACATCATTAAAATTGAATAGTTTTGGTAATCACTTTTTAATTGATAAATCTGAAAGTTGTGCCAATTTGCATGTAAAGTCATTTGATCAATTTTTACTTTTGAACGATATGGTAACTTAAGGATTAACTTATCCTTATCTTTTTGTAAATAAGAAAAAGTCCAAGTACAAATCGTCAAAATCACAAAAATGATACCAACTACTATTCCAGGTATACTAATTGCTTTGTTCCCTTCATAGCCCAAAATAAAGGCGATAAATAGAACGATTAAGAGCCAAGAATAATAGATAATTCCTGCAACTCCTAGAAACATGAAATGCCGTTTAGATTTTAGAATTTAGATCACACCCTATTTATTTAATCATGTCTATTGTATCAAAGATTTAATCAAAATAAGAGGGTTGAACTTACAGCAATTAAATATAAGTCCAATCCTCTATCACATTTATTTACTTTACTACTGCTATTTCGTCTCTAACCTTTATATTGCTTGAATCGATGCCAGGTTTTTGACCGTGAAGATTAAAGTCTAAATCAACTGTCGGTTGAAACAGTAAGACATGTGTTGAACCACCAAAGTGGAACATGCCCAATTGCTCACCTTTTTTGACATGCTGTCCAATACGAACAGTAATTTCGTTGTTTGATACATCTCCCATACCTACGGCTACAAAGCACATCAGGCCTATCTTAGGGTTATCAGCTTGAATAAAGATTACAGCACGTGTTGCAGTTGAAGTTAAAAAGGCTTGTGAGTCATTAGCAGCTACTGGATCAGCACCATTTGGATTTTCGAAACCTTGACTTAACGCTTCACCATAGTAGCTACCATTGATGTGATATGCTTTAACAATCTTACCACTAACTGGACTGTTCCAACGGTGATAGCTTAAGGCGCTTAAAAATGCCTGATAAATAGTGCCACCCTCGAATTTAGAAGTCCAAGGATCATTATGAAGTAGATCAAGCAAGGAATATGGTTGCCCCTTGATCCAAAACTTATTTTTCAAAGGAACATTTCTAGCAATTCTAAATGGAGCAGATTCACACGCGTTGGCAATTACATTTGGATCATCAGCATTCACTACTGGTCTAACGTCGTTTTTAAAAGTTCTAGTGAAAAAGTCATCCCATGATCTAAAACCTAGTTTTTGCTTTACATCATTTGATCGACAGTTAAATAAATCTAAGAAATCGTCACCTTTAGCTTCTTTAGCCATCTCATTTAGTGCAGTATTAGATAACCAACCCTTGTCTGAAGTATTCAACACATAAGTTGAATCTTCCGATTGTAAATATCTTCCCCAATAATTAAGGATATTTCTAAATCGTGCATTAACTTTGGGATCATTAAACAGAACGTAACCAGCTTTAGTCCCCATTGGATAGTCTAAAATAGCATTAATCGGGGTACCAACTAGTCCTGTTGTATTTCCTGGATAATCACCAGTTTTCGTATCATCAGTGTCTGAACCTAGTGAAATGTACGTGATCTTAATAGGTTCAAAGTGATCACCATGTTTAACAACTTCAACAGCTTTGGCATTTCGATTTGGAGTATAACCTTGAATTTCTGGGGCATTGTATTCACTAAAACTACCAATTGTCCAGTTACTATACTTAATCACCTTCCCTGTTTGCTAATGTGCGATAAAGAAGTAATAGAAGTGTAAAAAATTTTGCCGTTCCTATCCGGCACTTAGGGCTGTGTCGGATAGGTCAGGCGTTAGGCTTCCGGCAAGTCTATCTTGCCGACAAAGCTGTAATAAATCTCAATGTCCTGCCTGCGGGTGCCGTTCTCGTCATAGCTGCACTCATGCACGACGATTTTCTCAATCATTTCCCGCAAGAGGGTGGGGGTCAATTCTTCAAAAGCAAGGTGCTTTCTCACAATCCCCATGAATTTCTCGGCGTTGACGGTGGCGGCCTGCGACTTGGAAAGTTCCTCCTGCAAAGCGGCAGCCCGGTCTTTCAGTTCCCGCTGCTCCTGCTCATAGTCCGCCGACAGCTCCATGAAACGCTCGTCGCTGATTTTGCCGCTTACATTGTCCTCATACAGCCGCTTGATAATGCGGTTCACTTCGGCAATGCGTGTCTGGGCCTGTTCAAGCTGCTTCGTGGCTGCGGCGGTCTTTCTCTTGCCGCCGATTTCGTTCTGCTGGATGAGCAGCTTTACAAAGCGGCTCTCATGCCTGGCGGCGTATTCCGTCACTTGCCGGAGATTGGAAAGCACGCCCGCCGTCAAAAGGTCGGTGCGGATAAAGTGTGCCGTACAGTCACGGGTACGCTTCTTGTAGCTGCCGCAGATATAACAGTCCTGCTTGCGGTTCTTGTTCTGATACCGCTGCTGATACAGCACATGGCCGCAGTCGGCGCAGAACAGCATACCAGAGAACAGCCCCACTTCATCATAGCGGTTCGGGCGTTTTCGCTGCTTGCGTAACTCCTGCACACGCTCCCATGTTTCCGTGTCGATAATCGGCTCATGGTGATTTGGGAAGATAGCCTGCTTCTCGATGGGGTTCTCAACGCTGTGCTTGACCTTGTAAGAGGGCTTCTCCGTCTTGAAGTTTACCAGACAGCCAGTGTACTCCCGGTTTTCCAGCAGATGGACGGCGGTGCGGTCAAAGTCGCCGCCCAGCTTCCGGGCGGTGATAGGCTTCGTCCTGTCTGGCGTGAGGTAGGACAGCCGCCCCCGGCTCTCCTTGACGGTCACACCCTCCCGCAACAGCAGAGAGGAAAACTCGTCAAAGCTGGCAGCGGTGGCAAGGGCTTTCCGTAGGGTCTGCCGCAGCTTCTCCTTGTTCGTTTCAAACTTGGTCTGCCGGGGCGTGATACCGCCTGCAATCATGGGGGCGTTCTGCTTGTCCAGTGCGGCCTGTCCCTTTTTCTGCGCCCAATATTCCCGGTCTGTGACACGGTTCTTGCTGCCGTTCAAGAGGTCGATTTGGTAAAGTCCTTCCCGGTGGCACATCTCCATGACCTCGGACTTGAAGTAGCGTAGGGCTGCGTCGGTGCAGCGGTGCTTGCACCCGGCTTTCGTGTCCGCTGGCCTGTCCATGTAGGGCAGGAACGGCACTTCCTCTATCCGCAGGCTGTTAATGACGATATGCACATGGATGTTGCCGCTGTGGTTATGCCCGTCCGGGTGGGTGCAGACAAGGGCCTGATGGCCGGGGAAATGCTCTTTACAGAATTGCTCCCCCAACGCCTGCGCCCGGTCTACGGTCAGGCCGTTGTCCGGCCCGTCCCGTGGGTCAAAGCTGATGATATAGTGGTGGCTTTTCACATCCTCCCGCCGCTGATTTTTCTCATAGCGGAGATTGGAGCGCATACACGCAACGGCAAAATCCTCGCCGCCGCAGTTCAGCGTGGACAAGCGATAATCCTCACGGGGGATAAGCCTGCCGTTTTCATCAAGGACGGGCTTCATAGTAAATTCGTCATGCTCAAAGAGCAGGTATTGTTCGGCGGCTCCGTAGTCGGCGTTCTTAGAGCCTAAATGCTTGAGTGTTGCCAACGGCGTCACCTACTTTCTTTAGGACTTCATACTTGAGGGCGGCAAGGTCGGCGGCCGCTTCCCGCAATTCCTTTGCCATAGCCGGGTAGGGGCTATGCCACTCGTTGAGGGTGCGGGCAATCTGGTTGAGATTGCCGCCAATCCTGCCGTACTCGGCTGTGAGCTTCCCGACAGCGGAGAGCAGCTCGTCATTGACTGACGACACATGGAGTACGGGGCGTATGGTAGTGCGCCGGATGGCCTGCCGGAGAAATTCGGACTGACTGATACCATAGGGCGCAAGCCGTTCTGTGAAGTCGGCGTATTCTTCATCGGTCAGCCGGGTTTTCACAACATGGCTGCGGTGGGGGGTGTTGTATCGCTTCGGCATGGGCTGTAAACCTCCTTTCACTTATCACAAAAAATGGGCTGGTCTGTTAGCTATTTTCGGGGCATTTCCTGTCTGCCGGACAGAAATATTTTTGCGGCGTAAGCCGCATAGCAGGGTTTGGGGAAGGCACTCCCCAACAAGTTTCCCGCGAGGGGCAAAACCGCAGAATTGCGGATTTTGGCACCGTGGTAGAAACTTGCTCTAAGTAAGCCGTAGATTTCCCCTTGCACTTACTACTCGTATAGCTGCCGCCTGTTTTGGCCGGATTTCTGCAAAAATCTTACGGCGTGGGGCGATTTTTACCCGCAGTTCTTTCTTTCCGCTAAAGATACATTTCAAAGGCCGCCAGCTACCCGCTTGCCGGGAATTTTCTCAAATTTTCCTTTGCCTTAGAAATACAGAAAATGCAGATTTGGCTACCGCCGCAGAAAATTTTTTGTTTCCGGCTTCACCTACCTACTACGGATGACTTTGCGATTTTGCCAAACGGATAAAGAAAAAAGCAGCAAATCTTTTTCAGACTTACTGCTTTCGCTGGCCGCCGATGGGCGGTGGATATTCAGTTTTGAAAGTTCAGGTCAGGTTGGCCCGATGATGGATAGCACAATAAATTCCTGTTTTCCCTTTAAGGCATTGTGAATTTTTTCTATTTCTCTTGATGATTATTTTTTTCATAATCAATCAATGTACCTATAACAATTCCAATCAACATTCCGATACCTGCACAAATAGAAATAGCAAAAAGATTTTGCAAAAACGCCCATGCCAACACACCTATGCAACCACCGACAATAAATCCTGTTAATAAGCCAATAGTTAAGTATTTATTACTTTTCATATTGCTATATCTCCCCTAAAAGTATATTTGTCGTTGGTTCTATTATACTATGACCTGCTTCCTTTAGGAATAGATGAATTGTAAACTGGCTGGAGTGAAACCGCTAATGACAGCCAGTGTTTGTTCTTTGTTTATCGGTCAAAGCGAAATTTGAACAGGGCGGCAATGAGCTGTTGCTTTATATGTTCCTCAACTTCGGCGTTGACTTTCCCGTGTACTTTGGAACAGTAGCGGATATATCCGGCATAGTGGGAAAGAATGGTGTCGATTGCGTCCGGGTCGCCCTCATGGGCTTTGACGATTGTTTCATAGGGGAGAAGTTTACTCATAGTCATTTCCCTATCTTCTGAAACATATAGCGCACCTTGTCCAGGCGGCTGTTTGGACGGCGGGGCTGGATGACTGGCTTGCCGACAGCGGCCTGATACCCTTTCAGTTCTGTAAGGCATACGCTCTGCCCGTTGGTGTAAGAGGCCAGATCAGTACGGTATGCCTGTATACAGCGGGCGGGAATCTCGCCAGTAAAGACAACTTCATCCTTTTTTACCTGGACCGTTTCGATGGTGGCACAGTATTTCGGTGCATCATGATAAGCCCTGGAAAGATATTCCCGGGGCGCATAGAGGGTGAAGGAGAGATAAGGTTCCAGCAGTTGCGTCCCTGATTCCTTCAATGCCTGTTCCAATACAATCGGGGCCAATGAGCGGAAGTCCGCCGGCGTGCTGACCGGACTGTAATAAAGCCCGTATTCAAAGCAAATCTTACAGTCCGTTACGTTCCAGCCGAACAAGCCCTGCTCCAGCCCGTAACGGATACCATCCCTGACAGCGTTTTGAAAACTCTGGTTCAAGTATCCCAGCGAAACCCGGCTCTCGTATTGTACACCGGAGCCAAGCGGGAGTGGTGTAACAGACAGTCCGATGGATGCCCAAAACGGGTTGGGCGGCACCTCGATATGGATGGTGTGGCTGGCTGCTTTGAGCGGCCGCTCCATATAAATGACGTTGGGTTCCTTTACCACTGTTTCAAGCTTGTATTTTTCCGACAGCAAAGCGGAAACAACCTCCAACTGCACCCGGCCCAAAAAAGAAAGAATGATCTCATGGGTGATGGAATCCACCTCGCAGCGCAAAAGCGGGTCAGTATCCGCAAGTTGCGTAAGAGCGTCCAGCAGCCGTTCTCTTTGCGCTGCCGTTTTCGGCGCAATCGACGTCCGCAGCATGGGGAGGGGGGCCTCACGCCACCTTTTACGAGGGAGCCGGGTTGGGTCCCCTAATACATCGTTTAACCTCACGCTGTCGCTGGGAAGGATAACAATTTCACCCGGATAAGCGGTGTCTGTCCGAACAATTTTCCCTTTGGATGGAATACGCATCTCTGTGATTTTCAGCTTTTCTCTCCCGGCCAGGGCCACCGTATCCCGCAGGCGCAGCGTTCCGCTGTATAGCCGTAGATAGACACGCCGCTGGCCGCAATCTGTATACTCCACCTTGAAAACGCTGCCGCATAGGGCGGCGCTCCCCTGTTCCCCAATCGGTTGGAACAGCCCTGTCACCGCATCCATCAACGGTTGAATGCCAAGGCCCTTTTTGGCGCTGCCATAATAGACCGGGAACAGGGAGGCGTCTTGAACCCGCCGCTGTTCCTCCCGCACAAGTTTTTCCCGGCTGATTGGTTCTCCTGCGATATACTTTTCCAATAATTTATCGTTATTTTCGATGACCGCATCCCATGCTTCTATGTCGGTATTTTCCTCCAGGACTATTTCCGGGGACAGCGACACCGTCTGCTTGATGATAATATCGGCGGAGAGCTTATCCCGAACAGACTGAACCACGCTCTGCAAATCAACGCCAGCCTGGTCGATCTTGTTGATAAAGATAACGGTGGGAATGTTCATTTTCCGCAGGGCATGGAACAGAATACGGGTCTGGGCCTGCACGCCATCTTTAGCGGAGATCACCAAGATGGCCCCATCTAAAACAGCCAAAGAGCGGTACACCTCCGCCAAAAAATCCATGTGGCCGGGCGTATCCACAATGTTGACTTTACATCTGTGCCACTGGAAGGAAGTGACTGCCGCTTGAATGGTAATCCCACGCTGCCGCTCCAAAAACATGCTGTCCGTCCTCGTTGTCCCTTTTTCGACGCTCCCCGGTTCTGAAATGGCTCCGCTGGCATATAGCAGGCTCTCCGTCAAGGTCGTCTTTCCAGCGTCTACATGGGCAAGAATTCCAATATTGATTATTTTCATGTGATTGTCCTCCCTTTACTGCCCCGAAGGGCATAAAAAAATCCCCAGCAGTAAAATACTTTTACCACTGGGGATGATAATTTGCGGACATACACATATACAGCATACACCTGTTTGTGAGTGCTGTATATGTGTATGTCAAAATTGATAAGGCAAAAGTATTCTTAAATTGGGTACAAAAAACTAAGCCCCTACAAAAGGGACTATCATAATCCTTTGTTCCCACTATTTGATTATAGTTTTATTTAAGAATACCTTGCCGCATATTTTTTACTCCTTTTCTGGAATTGAATTAATTATATCACATCAGTTTTAGGAAAACAAGTATCTAAAAGAAATTTTTCTTCCCCTTATATGTAACAATCATACCGGCTTCCTAACGTTCAGAATGGTTTCTACTGTCTGCTGCGGTGTTTGGTTGGAATTGTCCAGCCAAAAGCCGATCCGTGGTGTTGTCTGCATTTTACTAAATACAAATTCAATGTATACAGAAAGAAATATATAAGGAGTGGGAGGGATTCCGCCGTAGTCGGCATTGTAGGAAAATCCAAAAGTTTAGATTTTCTCAAAATGCTTATCTTTTGGTCTTTGGTTCGGAATAGTGTAGTGCTGGCGGTCTATCTATTGTTTTCGGTTGCTTGCTTCTTTACCGTACATGAGCATTACTTCATCTAATGTCGCAGTTCTCGTTAGCGTTATCAATTGACTAGCATCAATGGTATTGCCATCAGGTCTGACTACCGTAATTTGACGTTTGATCATTTCGTTTAAATCATTTTGACTAACACCAGTTAGATAATTCTTACTTGGATTATCTGGCAACTTATCAGTTGACTGCTTTGGATCATTTGGTGTGATAACTATTACTTTATGCTTCAAATGAATATCAATTGGATCATTGTCAGAAGCTTTAAATTTATAGCTGGTTGGTAACATACTTACTAATTCATAACCTGCGGGGATGATAAAGTCACCATCATGATAGGTTAGTTTCTTCAGCTTGGCCTTGACCGATTTCTGCCTTATTAGCATTGGCATCCTGGTTAGGCTGAACTTCGATTGGCTTAGCAGTTGCACTAGGCTGCTCTACCCCCATTTTGAGTTTGAACATTAGAATTTTTTACTTTGCTTTCAGCTAATTGTCTAGCTTTAATAGTTGATTCGGGTTTAGAGACTGTCAAATTATTTTCTGTATGATTTTCAACAGAATTATCTGCAGTATTATCGTTTTCTTGAGAAGTTGGTTCAGCAGCCTTACCAGAAACATCATCTGTTTTATCTTTATTTAAACCAGCTTACACAGAAGAATCTGCTTTCTTCTGTACTACTTTCGCAGTTTGCACACCGCTATCTACCGTACTTGCTTGTACAGTATTTGTATTAATCGCACCAACGTAAAACAAAGTTGATAACAACACTGAAGTGACACCGATAGATAATTTACGTATTCCAAAATGCTGAACTTGATCCGCATTTTGCTGTAATTTATTTTTCAGTGTTTTCTTTCATGTCAAAGTCATATCAATCATTCTTCCTTATGTATTAATAAATTTTTCACATCATTATCTAGCAATTGTTATTATAATCTTGTTTGTAGTTATCGTATCAATGAAACATAACACAAAAGCTTTGGTCTTATTTTTAATAAAATTTCAGATTAAAAAAGCCGCGTCCGGTTTAGGGATGCGACTCGTCGATGTTATTAATTTTTTAAATATTCATCTAGTCTTTGTAAAATCTCAGCTCTTAGTGATTCAATTCTCTTAGCTATTGATTGCCACATGAATTTATCTTCAAAGCGGTCACAATAAGAGTAATATTCAGCTTCATTTATGTATTCTAATGCAGATAATGGATCTTCATCTGTACCATACCCTTTGTACAAACATAGCGCTAAACGATAATAAATATCTGATTTAATATCATCATCAATACCAGATTTATTAGCAAAATCTTCTGCTTTGATATAGTACTCAAGAGCCAAGTTGTAATTTTGTTTTATTGCATCTCCATAGAAGTAACTATCTCCTACTTTATAACAGGCTTCTGCACTACCGTCATCTGCGGCAATCTTAAAGCAGTAAAACGCCTTCTTGTAATCACGCTTCCCTGTACGACCATATTCATAAATATAGCCCAAATTACAGATAGCTTGAGTGTTACCTAGCTTTGCTGCATATTCATAATATTTTTGTGCTTTTAGGTAATCACCATTGCGGTAGGCCTCAGCGCCTATATCTAATAATTTATTTGATTTTTGGAATTTATCGTCTTCATCCATTATTCTGTCCTGATTATATCAAAATCTCTGAAAAACATGTTTATCGATAATTTAACACCATATCGATTATATCCTGTGCTTGCTGCAAATCTGCAGAACTGATCACTTTGACTTTATCTGGTATTTTAAAATCTTTATGATAATCAACAAATCGTTTAATTATATCCATATTCACCGAATATTCTCGATCATGATTGCGCTGTGCAAGAATTTTTAAGGCATGATTCAAAGACTTTTCACTGAATGGATCTTTAGAATTCAGCAATGGCTTAAAACAATCAATGACATATACTTGATAATCGACTGGCACTCTTTTCAGAATATCGCTGATTGGATTGAATCCATGACCAGCCAGATTCGTATTATCTATGACAGTTGGCAACTTATTCTGCAAACGTGTGTCTAGTTCTTCATAAAAAATATGCCATACAATTGATTCTGTTTGCGGGACAAAATTTATCTGAGTGTGACCATTATTAGAATTGATCCCATTTAGGCGAATTCTAATTTCATCTCCAGAAATAGTATAGTTTTGTAAATTATTCATCTTAATAAAACTAGATTTACCAGACGCTTGTGGTCCTAGCATTAAGATTAAAGGTATCTTTTTCATTTTATTGGTCATCTCGATAGAATAAATCTCTAAATTTCTTGTGCTTATACTGTTGTGCAAGTTGCGGTGTCTTCCAAGCAACACTATTTGTCCATAATTCTGCACCTTCACCAATAACTATAACAGACTGACCGCTTTCCGTATGAGCACCATAATAAATACCATCACCAGCACCTTGCATCCAGGTACGGACATTCAAGTAATCAATGTTATGGATCTTCTTCCCTATCATCTGTGCCATGCCCCAATTCTTAGTAGCATTTCTATAAGACTTGGACATGTCGCTATATAAATGCTCGTTAGCAAATTTAACGTTAATTTTATGTAACTCTAGTGAACTGTAGCCATCATTGATTTTATTTTGACTAATCTTAATAGTTTCTAGTTTGTCATCATCAGCAGGATAAGTATACCAAGTTCCTTGTAGTTCTTTTGGGACATTTAATAGTCCATCATCTCCAGGCAAGTTAGATTTTTTACCAGTAGAATTCGGAGAAGCATTATTAGAATCTGAACGTTCATCGTTAACTTTGGCATTTTTAGCCAAGCTATTCACCAACTTATCTGAATCCCGTTTATTCAAATAAGCAATCATTTCTTTCATAGTAACTGATTCTAGCTTTTTACCATTTAAAAAGAGATAATAAATATTTTTACCATTTATTTGTTTCAGAGTATATCCTGCATTTTCTGAAACCATGTAGGCTACTCCGCTACCTTCATTCATATATGAATAATCTGATTGATTCTTCAAATCAACTTCGATCCCATTTTGCTTGCCATTAAGCAAGACTTTATTCCAACTGCCAGAGTAACGATTACCTGCATATGCAACTACAACTGCAACAGTTTTTTGTGGAGTTAAGTCCTGAGCAGATAAATGCCCCATTCTTGTAGGCTTTTGATTATTTTTAGCAGTTTTTATAGTTGCATTTTTCTTTGGTGCAGTATTTTGCTTAGAGTTTTGACTGCATCCCGTTAAAGCTAAGCCAGCTAACAAAACTAACGATAGTTTCCCGATTTTTTTCATTTCATCCTCAACTTTCTAATCAACAATATTTTATCATTTATTTACCAGCTAAAAAGTGTCCAGAGAAAATGGTTCTAGCTGTCATTATACTTTCAGCTATTAAAGCACTACAATAGTGTGTACAGGGATACAGTCAAAGTACCTGCAATTCTAAATATTGGAAAGGAAGATTTCATGAAATATCTATCAAGAAATCAAGCAGAGCAATGGCTGAATCAACATACGCTTTACGGTCAAAAGAAAAATGGTTTCACCAATAAATTTATGAGAACGTTAAAGAATAGCTATCGTTTGGTTCCTGATAAAGATAGCATCTTCGGCAAGAAATACAGCATGCGAGAATTAAAAGAGTATGCGAATGACGTAAATCCTAGATAAAATGTCTAAGCAAATAGGCATCACTTCAATGTGATGCCCTTTTATTATGCTCTCATATAAACTTTTACTACTAAATACAAACGCTTGCCGTCCCAATGAAAAGTCTTGGTTTTGCCAAACAACAAATTGCCTTCATCCATCAAACGACTTAAGATCAAATTATTGCTTCTAGGTAAATAGCCTAGCTTAAGTCCGCCAGTTGTGTATACGCTAATTGCGTGTTCGTCAAATTCATTATTGGGCTCACGCATTAAAGCTAGCGGATCATTTTCATGCAACTTTGGCACAACATGATCCTCTAGATCAAGATATTGACTGCCAGCTAATTCACAACCATATAGGAAAACATCACGTGCGTTGCTGGAATTACTATATTGAAGCCGCTTGAGTTCGTCCACTTGCGTTTGCAACTTTTCGACCTGATCAAGTAAGTCTTCAAAAATATTTTGTGGTGGAACATGGATAGTATCGTTAGGATTGTGGAATTGCATAGGTGTAGTCCTTTCTATGGTTGAGTTTTATTTTTCAATGACCTGATAAAAAATCATAATTGTATTAGTTGTAGTTATTTGTTTTCTAATGCTTCATCCAAGCTGTGTTTAATCTCGCTTCTTAATAATTCAATTCTCTTAGCTATTGATTGCCACATGAATTTATCAGTAAAACGATCACAATAAGAATAAAATTCAGCTTCATTAATATAGTGAAATGCGATTAATATATCTTGATCCGTGCCATATCCTTTATACCAGCATAAGGCCAAGCGATAATAAATATCTGACATAATATCATCATCGTCGTTTGTTTCATTAAGAAGTTGCACAGCTTCTTGATAATATTCGAATGCTAGACCATAGTCTTTCTCTCCTGCATCCCCATAAAAATAAATATCGCCAACTTTATAGCAAGCTTCTGCACTACCACTATCTGCAGCTTTCTTAAAACAATAGAAAGCCTTCTCATAGTCTCGCTTACCAGTGCGGCCATATTCATAAATGTAACCTAGATTGCACATAGCTTGAACATTGCCCATATCTGCTGACTTTTCATAATATGATTGAGCTTTTTGATAATCACCATTGCGATATGCTTTTGCCCCGATATTTAAAAAGGTATCCCCATCGGCATCATCACTATAGCAAGCCGGTACTACACGATAATATAGTTTCTTACCTCTAAAAAAGTCGAAACGCCATCACCTTTATAAAAATCAATATCTTCTTCGTCACAGAGATACACATAATTGTCTCTAAAGAAAACTGATAAATCGTACCAGTAATTATCATTAGCTTCGTCTGCATTTATCTGATAATCAATATCGCCTTTAAACTTTAATTTAATTTGACTACCCCAAGATTTGTCAAAAAGAATACTAATTTCATCTTTTGCAGTATCAATTTTATTAATATGTGCATCATGAAAATTAAAACTAGCTTCCATTAAGTCAGCAATATCTTTTTTATCTTTAACTTCGCGAACTTCTTGGTAATTAAAATTATTGCCTATTTCAATACATCTTTCTAAATCTTGAGATGAAATTTGTGTACTTATTTGTTCCGGATCATATTTTGATAAAAATCAACATTGATCAATCTGTCCTTACTTTCATTCAATACGACACAAAAAGTATGATAGGCTTGCTCATATTCATCCCAATTCCCCTTATGAATTGCTCTTGCAAAAATTGGTGATAAATATGGCTTGTGTTGTCTGTCAATTGTTACCCATGCTAACATATTCGATACCTCAGTTTTTTCTTACTATTCTTGAAAAATCTCAGTCTCTAAATAATCCTTTATAAAATTTATTAACATTCGTATTATCTGGTAGCCCTGACACTCCGCCATCACCAGTTTCAATGATTATCCACTGACCATTAGTTTCTTCACCATAGTCAATTGTATAAAAAGGACTTTCTAAATTGCTATACTTATCTACTAATGCTTGAGGTACAGATGGGGCTTCTTTACTTTGACCTGAATTGGGTAAAATAATAAGTGGTTTTCCATGAAAATAAAATACGCGCCATTCATTTGTATGATCAGCATACTTTTTCAGATCAACATACTCTTTAATACAAATTCCACCAGTTAATAAATCGGAGCGATATTTATAGAATATTTTCATCCAATTATCAAAGTCTGCTTGACTTGTTTTTTGATCAAAAAATTTAGGAAAGGATGTATTTTTTACCGATTTAACATAGTCTTTTACTAAAAAACGTGCAAAAATCTTTTGTAGTTCTTTAATATTGATCCTTTCATTAAAAGCATACGTTTTAATACGTGGTGTATTTTCAGCAACTTTAGGATAAATCAAAGGAAATTCATGCATTCGATTATATTGTGCAGGGGCAGTTAATAACTGCAAATTTTTATCTGCTAATTCATGATAAAAGATTTTATATTCATTTGGTTTAAACATCCAGCCACGATAAATACAGATTTCTTTTGCCTCAGAGGTGCCTTTATTCAATTGGATTTTTTTATTGAAAAACCATTCCGAATAATTAAACAAAAAGACGTTAAGATTCTTTATCCTTGAAGCAGCTACATATTCCCTTTTATAAACTGTATCCACTTCATTTACGTTTTCCATGCTTGACGGGAAAATAATATTCATTTTATTACCTCATAGTATTTTATTTGCCGTGTAAGAATAAAGATTCAAGTTCATCAAAATTATGCGGGAAGCAATTATCACCATAAAAGTTTAATTCTTTGCATCTTTTTCCTCTGATAAAAGTAAATTTTAAATTCCAGGTTTCACCATCGCATACCATAGCATAACGAGAAACATACTCTTTTGACCAATAACCTAGATCTAAATTCAACAATCGATTTATTAAATCAGATTTGGCAATTTGATCAATCATTTGATAATCAGACCTGAATTTTTTCTCCAAAATAATGACACTTTGCTCCATTACTATTAAAGAACTAGTGTAAGATCCCATCATTCCTAATGTAAAGTAGTCTATTCGATCTAAATATGGTAACAATTTCTGGATCTTATCGTTTCGAATTTGACGATGATCTCTGTAAGCTTTTTTGAATAACCTAAAGTACTTTTCTTCTGCCTTTAATAATAAAATGTGTTCCTCATTCAAGAGCCTTTTATACTTCCGGTTAACTTGCTTTATTTTCTTGTCATCAAAAGCAGATGTTCTCTGATTGATGAACACACTTTCATTCCTTTTAAAAATATCGTTTAATTGCGCAAAGTATTGCCGCCAGATTTTTTCACTATTAGATTCAGGCGGATCTATTAATTTAGAATAGTCATAGCTAAAATCATATATTTTCATAAACTGGCCTTAGTAAATATTATTCCTCAAAAAAATCATCATCAACATCATATAATTCATATACTTGTCTAACCTGAACGCCGACCTTATATTGCACCATCAAATTAGTTAACATCTCACCATCGACTAAGGCTATATTTAATTGCTTAGCAGCTTGTTTTGCCCCACTTGTAAATGAAGATGTAGTAATAAACACACCACGATCAGCATGCTTTCTTCTCAAAGCACCAGAAAAACTATCAATTTCTGGGCTACCAATGACATTATTTTCTGCATAACGTTTAACTTGAACATAGATTGTTTGCAAACCTAATGGATCCTGGTTGATTATCCCATCAATTCCACCATCATTTGATTTTTGAGTAACCAAGGATTGACCATCAGTTCCTTTATATCCCATATTATTTAGAAGAGTCACCATCATATGTTCAAACTGATATGGATCAGTACTACGTAGTTTAGCTAAGAGTTGCTCTGCCAGGTCACTAGTTTGTTTATCAAACCAACTAGATATTTGTTTTTCGGTCAATTCAAAAGTTTCTTCTTCACTAACGGAATCAGAAACATTATTTTTATTATTAGCGAGTCTCTCTTTATGCTCAATATATGCTGACTGTGAATGAATCAATTCACGCGTTATATTGAGATCATATTCTTTTAATATTGATTTACCTAAATCTGTAATTTCATATTGTCCACGCTTGGGCGAATGTAGCATTCCTGAAAGCTTCAAGTCACTTATTGCCCAATTTACACGATTTAAAGCTACTGGATCGTGCCATTTTGAAGCATATTTCATTTCAGATAATTCTTTAGGCAGTGAAACAGATTTTACCGTTTCATTCATTAAATCATGTAGTTTCCACTGCTTCTTAGTGCTTGCCATCAATAAAGTTGGACCCAAAAGTCCATCCCAAGTTGGCATTCCATTATCACTATGTTTTAAAGTCTTGTAGTCAATCATCATTTAACTCTCTTCATTTAATTTATATGTCAAGTATAACAAAATTGACACTTAAATTTTGAAGATTCTCACTTGGGCGCAACGTAAGTTGGGAGATATTGCTAATGTTGATTCCAGTAAAAGAATACATAGATCAGAATATACTAAGGAAGGAATTCCATTTTTTAGAGGGAGCGAAATAACTGACAGAAAGATATCTAATTTAATATACATTTCAAAAAAGAAATATAATGAAATCAAGAACCAGTATGGAGTACCTAAACCTGGAGATTTATTGATAACCGCCGTAGGTACGATTGGTAATATATGGAAAGTAGATAATACGTCCTTTTATTATAAAGATGGAAATTTGATTCATATAAATCCAAAATGTATAGATGAAGATTATCTAGTTTATTATTTTCAATTTCTTAAATATAAAAAAATTATCGATAGAGTTGCATCAGGATCTAATCAAAAAGCATTGACAATTATTAAAGTTCAAAATTTGAAGATAAAGTATCCTCAAAAAGAAGGTCAAAGTTTGATTGGAGTACTACTTAAAAAAACAGAAAATTTAATAGCTCTTCAGCAACGAAAATTGCAGCAATTAAAGTTGTTGAAAAAAGCGATGCTTCAAGATTTATTTACTGATAAGAATGTTCCTAAATTACGATTTAATGGCTTTGATGCAAATTGGATACAGTGTAAATTAGAAAAAGAAGCATTGCTTACTATGGGACAATCTCCTTCCGGATCTACATATTCTGATCAACCTTCTACTTATATTTTAGTTCAAGGGAATGCCGATCTTAAAAATGGATGGGTAAAGCCAAGGATTTGGACTACTCAAATTACTAAACTGGCTAAAAAAGGAGATATAATAATTACTGTACGTGCTCCTGCAGGAAAAGTTGGAAGAACAAATTTTGATGTGGTTTTAGGACGTGGTGTAGCATCAATACAGGGAAATGATTTTATTTTTTATTTGCTATCTAAAATGGATATGAACAAATATTGGAAGAAGTATGCTGCAGGATCAACCTTTGAGTCAATAAACTCTAATGATATAAAAAATACTAGGGTACACGTACCGAATCTGCCCGAGCAAAATCGAATTGCTAATTTATTTTTACGTTTGGATGATCTTATACGTTTTCAGCAAAATAAATTAAATAATTTACAAAAAACAAAACAATTTTTATTTCAAAATATGTTTATATAGGACAAAAGGGCATCTTGTATAAATGCCCTTTTGTTTCATTTATAATTGCGACAAGTGATGCAAGATTTTATCATTATCCTTATTTTCAAGTTCACGAATAATATGAATGTACGTTTCTTGTGTGGTTGCAGTATTGCTATGTCCTAATCTTTTGGCAACACTTGCAATAGAAACTCCTTCATATAAGAGCAATGAAGCATGTGTATGTCTTAACCCATGAATTGAAATTACTGGTATATCTAGTTCTTTACAATATGATGCCAGTTTTTGATTTAAAGTAGAATTGTAAATTCTCTGTTTTTCATCAAAAAAGATTAACTGCTCTTCTGCTTTATCATTGATCAATGATCTAAACTGTTGCATTAACTGCCAATCTACCATGACTGTTCGATTAGATGATTCATTTTTAGTTGGCTGGAAGTATCCGATTCTCTCTTTATAATTCCAAGATTTACTGATAATGATTCTTTGGTTTTCAAAATCAAAATCTTTAGGCGTCAAAGCTAACGCTTCTGCAAAACGTAATCCAGTCTTAGCAATGAGTAAGAAGAACCAATCCCAATTAATTTCAGAGCCTAAATCCAAGGATCTGATTAATTTCTGTAGATCAAATAAATTTAAGTATTTGATTTTCTTTTTGCTAGGTGCGCATCCTTTAATTATTGCACGGCGTGTAGGATCACTTTTCAATAGGCCATCATCTACTGCATCAAAAAGACTAGCTTTTAAATGATGATGAAAATCTAACACAGTTGTCTTTTCATGATCTTGAGCATACAAATTTAAAATTTGTTGATAGCTACGGCGATCGAGTTCATTCATGTGTAGATTTGGAACAAGTTCCTTTAATTTCCTTTGCACTAAATAATATTTATTTAGTGTAATTGGACGAACAGCATTATCTTTGTAGATGTGAATCCAATCAAGATAATACTTGTAGAACAACTTAGTACTATACTTTTTCCGTGACATAGAAAAACCTCCTTAAATATTAAGTCACATACTTAATTGTTGAAGGAGGTTATATTTTTGCAAGATTTTAGATGAACATATTTTGAAGAAGGAATTGTTTAATTTGTTTTACTTCAGCTATTTTTTCTTGCTGAAATGTTATTAAGTTACTAACATTATCAAGTGAATTTCTAATTTGGCTTTGTTCAATAGTATTAGGAATCAATACAGTTTTTGATTCCATATTTCTTTTAGTTATATGAATCATTGTTGAACCATTAGTATTACTCAATAGCTTAGCTTTGTCCGCTTTCAATAGATAAAAAACAAATTTCTTATTTAAGGATTTTGATAAATTAATTTTCCAAATATGATAATGATATATTACTTTTTCTCCACGCCAAATATGAGGGCCAAACGTGGCGGACCAAGTATAGACTAAATCTCCTTTATTAATATAATACTGAGGTTTAAGCTCTAAATTAGAAAAATACCATGAATCATTGGTGTAAAAATTACCAACACGTAGAACTTTATACTTGCCTTTGTCTAGTAATTCATTTTGTTTATACGCTCTTCCATTTATAAAGTTTGCAATATCTCCAAGTTTTTTGGGTACCCAATAATCTTTAAAACCTCTAAACCGTAGTTTAGGGACCGCTTTATCAGCAAACAAGTCTTGGAGCATAGCTTTTTTTAATAACTTTAATTGCTGAAATTTTCGTTGCTGAAGAATTAATAAATTATTTACACGCATTAGACATTTACTAATAGCTTTTTGTTCTTGAAAAGATGCTACGGATATGTTTAAGTCCCTAACTTTATTAAGAGAAATAAATTTTTGCGTACCACCATCCAATTTTTGAATTAATTCTTTGGAAACATAATTAGATTGTAAAAAATTATATAAAAAAAGATAATCAATTTTACCAATGTCCTTAATAAGAGCTATATTTTTGATTGCAAAATTAGGTTTCTTATCAATCAAAGCTAAGTTACCAACTGTTCCAATCATCCCCATTAGAATATCGTGAATATCAACTTTTGAACGCTTATTAATTTCATCAAAATCTTCATCAGTAATGTATTTAATATCCCGGTAATCAATGGATCCATTATTTATATTCTTTGAGGTTATAAATGGATGACCAGCTTCTACATATTTGGGTGAAGAATGAGTTCCGTCTCTAACATCTGTTAAATCTTTTAACTTACGTTGCGCCCAATCATTATTGAACCCTTTAAAACGTAGTGCTGGTACACACTTATCATCATTTTTAGTCATGCTTTTCTTCCCCTAATTCTTTTATGATCGCATTTAGCCCTTCCATAATATCATTATCATCTGAAGTCAGATCCTTTAGCATCCTTACCAATTCTTTTTGAGTCTTCTCAATCTCAATGTTAGTTTCATGTAAATCAGCTGCTACTTTCTTCAAATCTACTGGCGGCTCAGGAACAAAGGTATCAACATATCTAGGAATATTTAAGTTGAAATCATTTTCTTCGATTTCATCAAATGAAGCTACATGAGCATAGCGTTCAACATCTTTACGTTCCTTGTAGGTATCAATAATCTTATTAATATCTTCATCCCTTAAACTATTTTGTCTTTTACCTTTTTCAAAGCCCTTAGAAGCATCAATAAACAAAACATTTCTATTGGTTTTATTCTTTTTCAAAACTAAAACTACTGTAGGGATTCCAGTTGAATAAAATAAGCCTGCTGGTAACCCAATAATGGCATCAATCTGATTCTTCTTAAGTAAAGTTTCGCGAATTTTACCTTCTTTTGCACCTCTGAATAAAACACCATGAGGCAAAACAATTGCCATAGTACCACTTTGATCCAAGTGATATAAACCATGCAGTAAAAATGCGTAATCGGCCTTAGTCTTTGGAGCTAAACCATAATCCTTAAAACGTGGATCTTTAAGTTTACGATCATTGTTATCCCATGGTTGAGAATATGGCGGGTTAGCAACAACTACATCAAAATTAAGTGGATGTTCAATTCCTTGTGCATCAGTTTTGCTAGGCCAATCTTCTTCTAATGTATCCGCATTATTTAAGGTCATACGATCATAAGGAACACAGTGCATCATTAAATTCATACGTGCCAAGTTATAAGTAGTAGTATTCAATTCTTGACCAAAATATAAAACCTTATTATTAATTTCTTCTTGAACAGTCAAAAGCAATGAACCACTACCACATGCAAAATCGTATACTGATGGTTTGGGATCACTTTGATCAAGAGAAATAGTTGCAAGTTTAGCTAGGACTTCTGAAACTTGATGAGGTGTATAGAATTCTCCTGCCTTTTTTCCAGAATTTCCTGCAAACATAGCAATCAAAAATTCGTAAATATCAGCTAGTATATCTTTTCCACTTTCGTCTTTATAAGAAACTTGATCTATTATACCTACAATATCAGTTAAAGACTTCGCACGTGTTGCAGTTGTAGTTCCTAGCCTTGAATTATTCAAATTCATATCGTTAAATACACCAGTAAAATCCTGAGTGGCTCTACTATTTAATCTCAAATTATTATTAAAACTATCAAACATATTTTGAAATGTATCTGGTTTGATAGTACTACTATTAACCTTATCAACAATTGTTTTCCACGTATATTTAGGTTCAATTGCATACCCTAATGAACCAGCAATATCATCCAAATAATCAGGCAACTCATCACCATTTGCTTCTTTTGCATATTCTTCATTTACTTCTTCAATACTATTAATACCTTCTAATATCTGATTTTCAAAAAGATACTTTTCTTGTCTTTCAGACAAGTACCGATAAAACATAAATCCTAAAATGTAATTTCGATATTCTGAAGCATCCATGTTACCTCTTAAGCGATTAGCCATTTCCCAGATTTGGCTAGTTACATCTGCAGCTTTTGTCATTTTGAAAATCTCCTAATATTTCTTTGTAATATCATCAGCAAACTTATTCATAGTTTCTCGTAGCTTTCGACGATACTTAATTTTAGCTAATGATTTAATCTCCTGATCCTCGGCATCAGTCTTATAAACTAACGAAGCTTCTCTAATAATGGCATCTAAGTCACCATCAATATTTAAATCGTCTGCACCTTGTACGTGATTGTAAATAATTGCATTGACCTTTTGACTGTCTGGAATATCTACAAGTCCCCATTTACGCTTATATGTCAAAATATCTTCACGCATTGAAGTATTGGCATATCTCTCCAGCAATTCATCAATGTCATCTTGTCTTACTGGGTATGATTTAGCCTTTACATCATTGTTAAAGATGCTATCAACGAATTTACTAATCTGTTCAGCTTTCTTTCGATCATCCATCCGATCAGACAATTCTTTGATCTTTTTAACAGTCTTTTGGGCCTTTTCTTCTTGCTCCTCATGTTTTTGATTCATCAATTCAGCAATTAATTGTTTCAGGTATGTGTAGGAAACTTTAATCTCCTTCACATGCTCCATACTTAAGTCAATTGCAGTAAAATCAATGTTCTTCCGTTTAGCAATCTTTTTCTTCAATTTAATAGCTAAAGTAGTTGTCAAAATCTCTTCTTGCTGTTGAGATAAGCCGATTTCCTTAAGCAGTTTCTCAGGATGTTTTTCATCATATTCATCATCTTGCTTGGCCATTGCCATCAGATGATTATATTGCCTTAGATCCTTTAACATTTGGTCCTGTCTATCAGCTTCTAAGTCCTGAGGAACTCTAGTAAAGTTATCAGTAGTATCACTTAGAGTACTTACTACCTTTCTCAATTCTTTCTTCACTTCACTAAATGGGGGTGAAATTACAGTAGGTATATCACCCCCTAGGTCTTGCTGTTCATTTGCAGAATCTTTAGAGCCATATTCAGCTAGAGCTTTTTTCATCAACTTCTCGCTTTGAACGGGCCAACGATAGTTTACAACCCTACCAAAAGGCTTAGTTTGCATATCATAAACTCGATTAGTTCGAGAATATGCTTGAATTAACGAAGCGCCTTGAAGCGTACGATCAACATATAACGTGTTAAGTTGAGGAGCATCAAATCCCGTCAATAACTGATCAACTACAATTACAAGATCTAAATAATTTCCATCATAGATCGTGCGATTCAAGCGTGATACTAATTGTTCGGTATATTCCTTAACATCCTTTAATCCAAA
This sequence comes from Lactobacillus sp. UMNPBX12, assembly GCF_002553955.1. Classification (NCBI taxonomy): domain Bacteria; kingdom Bacillati; phylum Bacillota; class Bacilli; order Lactobacillales; family Lactobacillaceae; genus Lactobacillus; species Lactobacillus sp. UMNPBX12. The sequence goes on along the minus strand of NZ_PCYY01000018.1, from coordinate 5,411 downwards.
GTTAGTACCAAATTGAACATTATAGTCATGAATTGCTTCCACAAGTGAGTCATTATTATCCAATTGATTGTCACCATTAGAATTATCCATACTAAAGGTAATTCCAATCTTCAATGGTTTATCACGCAACTGATTTTGCTTTTTAAATTCTCGATAAAACATCATCGCCATCGGAGTAGATGGTTTCATTCCTCCAACGTGCGTAGTAAATAATGCATTATATTCCCCATTTCGAGAACGTTTATCCCAATTTTTTAGGACATCTTTAACAACTAATTCTACGTGCTTCTGATTATTGTCATAAACACTGGGTTCAATCATGTCGTCCATATCTTCAGGCTTAAGGTTATTAATTCTATCCTGAATTTGTTCATCAGTATATTTAGGATATCTGGCCTTAAAATAAGCAGGCAAATATTGTTCTTTTAGAATCTTATCGGATAAGGTCGTTTCAAAATCTACCTTAAATCCTAAAACATTATTATCTCTAATAGCATCTACAATAGTATATGCATGAATCAAATCGCCAAATATTTTCCTAGTGGTTGAATGACCATCAAATACTGGTGTACCTGTATATCCAACCCAAGCTGATTTTGGAAAGGCTGTTTTGATACTTTGTAACATATCACCGGAAGTTGATCTATGAGCTTCATCAACAATAAACAAAATATGCTTTTTGGAAATATTACTAATATCTTTTTTATCTTTAACCAAAGCTGCCATTTTTTGCAGAGAAGTTACAATGATTCCGTTACCTTTAGCTCTAATTTTTCTAGACAAAACCCATCTATTAGATGCATCAGTAACTACACCGCCGCTACCATCTTCAGCTTTTTCAGGATCATAAGCACTATACTCATCAACTGTCTGATTAGTAAGAGCCACTCTATCAACTAAAAATACAACTTTATCAACATTAGGTAATCTTGAAGCTAGCCATGCAGTTTTAAATGAAGAAATCGTTTTACCTGAACCAGTTGCGTGCCAAACGTACCCTATTTCTTGAGGATCAACATCAAAGTTATGTTGACGCACTTTATCAATAATTGAGCTTGCTGCATAAACCTGATATGGTCGCATAACTTTAATCATTTGCCGTTTAGGCGTACCATCTAAAATTATGTAGTTGGTTGCCATTTGATGTGCCATTGGAATTGAAAGCATACTTGCAGTAAATTCCTGCCAATCATATACAGGAGAATTATCTTTTTTACGTTGCCACTGAAATGCAAAGGTCTTGTTAAAAGCTTCATCAGTAGTTCTAGCCATATATTTTATATCGTGTGGTGTCATTGCAACCAAAATTTGCAGGGTAGAAAAAATATCGCTGTATTGTTGTTCATGAATATATCTGTGCATCTGATTTAATGCTTCATCAGAATCATGATAATCAGCTTTTTCTTCAATCTGAATAATTGGCAATCCATTAATAAGTAAAGTAGTGTCAAATCTTCTCTTATCAAGCCCAGGAATAACTGCTGGTCTTTCAATTTGATTAACAACTTGATACCGAGTATTTCCTGCACCAATTTGTGATTGATCAAATACCGTAAGATATACATGTTTTCCAGAATCTAGATCAACTTCAACTTGAGAAACACCATTAAGTCCATATAAAAATTGCCCTGCTTCATATGGTGTTTTCAAATTGGAAATAATACGTTTCACTTGAGCAAATTCTTCATCTGACAACGGCTCTTCCAATTTATCAGAATTATTTTCTTCAAGAATCTTTTTGAAATTTTGCCATAATTGTTCAGTTGTCTTTATTGAAGGTTCATATTTCCACTGCTTAACTCCACCTAAAGTCTCCAATTTATGAATTAACTTATTCTCAAATTCTAATTCTGCCTTTTCTATAGCCATTTCACTTCTCCTAATATTGATATCTATTTACTATTTTATAAAATTTTCGTTGTGAAGGAAGGAAAATTTCATAAAAGCAAGAAAAAAGAGATTAAAATATTGCATTTCAATCTCTATACCAAAGTTAATTTCTTTTTGACAAATTCAATTTAAGACTACATACTTTATAAATACTAATTTTCTTTTAAGCAATGATGATTATAGACCCAGATAGTTAGCAGTGATATTCCGCCTATCCATAAACCACTTACAATAATAGCGGACCATTTTCCTATTATATCTCCTGTTACCACGAGAGGTGATATATCAAAAGCAATGTGCATAATGACATTTAACCACATATTATTAGTGAGTATTCTTATCGTGCACAGCATTAATCCTATAGCTGTAACTGCAATTACCTGTTGGAAAGTAACTACAAAATCTTGTCTGGCTAAATTTACAAAATGAGCTAAACCAAAACAAATTGAACTTAAAATGGCTGACCACAATAACACGTAGCGTCTTTTACTAAGTATTTTTGTAAACAAATTAAAAAGTAAATCACGAAATAAAAATTCTTCACAAAGTCCCGCAGCCACTGCTAACAAAAGAATTGTTATGATACTCATTACAGATTTATGCATTACTTGAACCCACTGTGACGCCTTAGCTAAGTAAAGAATAAATACTATTACACAAAATAATGCTGTAAGCCAACGTACTTTTCCTTGCTCAATTCTCTTGATAAATACTTTAAAACTTTTTCCGGCAAACTTATTAGCAAAATGGGCACAAATTAATGCAATAACTAAACTAACAATTGCTTGTAATAATTTGCCATTACCACTATTTAAGAAACTAGGACCGAGAAAGAATAATATTTTCCCTCTCAAAATATAGACTACGGTTAAAACAACAAAGGCTATTGTCATCTGCGATATTGAATATTTGTTTTTAGTTGCTTCTAAATTGTTTTCCATTTTTATGCTATGCCTTCTTTAGTTAACTGCTCACCGAAAGTACCAAAAACTGTCAAACTACTTCTAGGATCAGAGTAAATTAAGCTTTCAGCGCTGGAAGCCAATTTTGCGTATTCTTGATAATCTTTTTGTGAAGTTTCAAAGTTAGTGGTGCTGCGGCAATTGGAGACACAGCCAATAACGCAGTAGAAATTAAGATAAGTTTTTTATTGATTTTCATAATGAACCTTCGATCTAATAAATGCAGTTAAGATTTGATTAGTTAGTACTCATATCCCCATTATAGCAGTTATAGTTATTTATTCCTTGATATTGAGCCTATCAAAAAAGAGATCGAAACCCAGTGTCTCAATCTCTTTCGATTTTATTTTGTTTTCTTCTTACGAGTCCATAATCCACTTAAACTCAAGCCAGACAGTAATAACCATAACCATGAAAGATCACTATCTTGCCTACCGGTTGCTGGTAAAACAGACTTAGAGGCTGATCTCGGTGTAATTTGTTCTACTGTATCGTTTTTCATAATAGAAGTTTCCGTTTTACAGCAACTAATCTCACTACCACTTAAGCTTCAGTTTATGGCTACTTTGCTCTACCTGTAAAAATGAATCAACGTAGCGCTTAAAACCAGGTAAATATTTGGCAATCAAATGATATTCTCGTGAATTAACAATTTCTTTCTTTTGGGCTGCAGAATAATTACTTTCACCTACAAAAAAGTTCCAATTCAATTGATCTATAAATTTTATGACCACGTTAGCATCATTTTTATCTGATAAAGCTTGCGCAATCTGATTTAGTTGCTTTTCATCCAAACTAAAAAACAAATGCTTCAAATATTGTGAAAAATCTGTTGGCACTTTTTGCTTTTCTTCTGCAGTTAACCACGATTCTATTTTGAAGGAATGCACCTGATATTGCATCCCCGCTTCGTCTAAATATAGCTGACCATATTCCTGCTTAGTCATACAAAAACAAGCTCCTGCTACCTCCGCAATTGGTCGATTAGCAAACGGACCAATAATATTCTGTGCGTGCATATGGCCAGAAAAGACTGCTTTTACATTATATTTTTGTAATAAACCTTGCAGTGCAAGTGCATTATCAAGAATATATCCCTGATAGATTACTTTATTATGACGATACAGATTATGATGCATAAAGAATAGCACTTGTTGCTGCTTTTGCTGCGCATCAATTAATTCTTTTTCAATCCAGTTCATTTGAGATTCTGAAATTCGACCGTTAGTAATCGGATGAGTTTGTGATTCCTGCTTGCCATAAATATTTGAGTCAGCCAATATTAGTCGATACTGCTTATTCAGATTAACGCTATAAGCCAGTGAATCAGGATCTTCATGTAAAGCATAATGATAAGAATCAGCAAATATCTCTTTCCAAATAGCTGGGCTAATTTGCGGGGTGTAATCTTCATGATCACCTTTAAACTTGCGAGCCCAGCCGTCAAAAATATCATGATTTCCTGGTAAAACTAAGAATGCAATTTTATTTTTAGTTAATGGCTTAAAAATATTAGCTAAACGTTCTCCTGATATTTTAGCGCCATTAAAGGTTACATCACCAGTAATTATCACTGCAGTGGGCTTCTCTTGGATTACTTTACGTACAAACGCGGTCAAAGCAATCTCCTGATAATCTAAGTCTTTACCTGCACTAGTGTTGCGCATATGCTGAAAAGCAAGACCATCATCATGTAAACTATCTGCAATTAGATGTGTATCTGATAATAACCAAAGAATTGGCTTCTTTTTACTAGTAATCACAATTTACCTTTTTCAAAAATCTATTTTCACTTTAACTACTCATCATTATACCAACAAAAAAGGCATCCCTGCTAGGGATGCCTCATTGCGATAAAATATTGAATTAAGCGTCGATTTCTTCGATCTTAATGTTAACTACGAATGCTTCAGGAGTATCAGTGCCTGAAACGATCTTCTTAGCGTAATCGTCGCCTTCATGAATTTCAGCATGTCCTAAAACACGAAATGCCTTATGAGTAGGAACATCAGCGACAACAATAGCTGCTACTGAACCATTCTTCAAGTTTGCATAAGCGGTTGACTTAGTCTTTTCAAGATATTGAATAGTTGAAGCATCAATTGCCTTAAGTGAAGCCTTAGGACCAACTTGTGGCACACCGTTAGCATTCACAGTTGCCATGTATGGTAAGTGTGAGTTAAAAAATTCAATTTGTTCATCAGTAAGCTTAGTAGTATCTAATTTTTTCATAAAATTCGACCTTTCTTTTCTTAACTTCATTATTAATTATAAGCTATTTGCTAGAAAATAGCTATTATTTTGCCTTAGCTTAATTGATTCTTACATTTGAGACCGTAAAATAGTTTGTGTAAGGATGAATATTTCCTTAATTTTATTTCCCTGAATATTAGAAAAAGGAATCCTTTTCCCGTATGATTGATTTGAACGAAAAACATACTAGAAAAGAGATTCCTTCATGAGTGATTTTACCAAAGATATGACTAATGCTCTATTCAATCAGGATAAAATTAATGATTTATTTAGACAAAAGCTCCAACAGGCTGTCAATGACCTGCT